>DAOVZP010000228.1 GCA_030635045.1 Bacteroidota bacterium
AATAAGGCTGGAGTTAAGTTTTTGCTAACTCTACAAGAGGGCGACCCCATCGAGTACATTTTGAAGCGCGTGAGGCTTGTAAAAAGCCGTTTTAAGCGTATTTTTAGCCAAGCTGATGGTATTTCAGCTATTAGCAATTATTTGCTCAAATGGGGCAAAAAAATGGGTTTTCGGGGTAAAGTGAGTGAGGTTATTCCAAATGGGGTTGATATAATCAGATTTCAGATTTCAGATTTCAGATTTCGAATATCTTTAGAGGATTTTCCAGCCAAGACTAATATTCCAAAGATTGCTCTTCATATCATGAGACTCCCCACCCTGCGGGTCCCAGATATTGTTAAGCCCCCATTCATAGCGGACATCGAGTGTGAACATCAGCACATCTACACCGGCACCGAGCTGAAATGACCATATGGCATCTTTAATATGTGCACCGTCAAAGGCTTCCTCACCGCTGTCAGTAGTAATGGTGATCTCCTTATTCGTAACGAACGAGATTGCAGGCCCTCCATGTATCCTGAGGTTTACAACATTCAGGTTAAGGACCCTGTAACCTACCATCACCGGGATCTGCATGGTGCTGAGGTTAACCTTGGTCTTAGTGTTAAACCCGGGTTCTTTAATGATACCGCCTTTGGTGACGAACATTATTTCCGGCTGGACATATATCTTTTTCCCATAACGCACAAAAGCCCCGAATTGAAACCCGGTTTTCATTTCTTCTGTAACATCTTCAAAATTTGTTTTCAGTTTGCTCATTGTAAGGCCTACCTTCGGGCCAACCGTAAATTGGGCAAAGCTTACTGTAGCGAGAAACAGCAAAGCCGGTAATAGAACTGCTTTTTTCATTGTTTATGTTGTTGGTTAATATTTATTTTCTCCTTACGACTGTTATCACAAATATATGCACATCCTTACTGCACTATTTGAAGCGGGCCAATAATTATTAACATTGTGGCTTTAAAAACTTATATGCACGAAAAGTTTAATATGCCTCATTGGTTATATCTTTAGGGACATATTCAATACTTTAAGCTTTTGAACGTATGAAAAAGATAACTCTGATCTTTATACTTGCAGCATTTTTAGGTGCATCTTCTGCTTACAGTCAGCAAAAACCATTTGTATTCGGTTTCAAGGCCGGCCCTACGATGGGTTGGATGAAACCTGATGCCAAAGGCTATGATTCTGATGGCATCAAACCTGGTTTTACCTGGGGCTTCATAGCTGATTTCTTCCTGATGGAAAATTATGGCATTGCCACGGGATTTGATGTTGTTTTCCTTAACGGGGGGATAAAGATGCCTCACCAGGTTCTTGATGGCACAGATACCATTAGCGGAAACCTGAACCGTAAATACAAGCTTAAATATATCCAGATTCCTGTCACTCTTAAGTTGCGCACCAAAGAACTTGGAAAATTCAGGATATTCGGACAGATCGGGCTGGGGACCAGCTTTCTGATCGGGGCAAAAGCCGACGATGAATTTACTCCCGATGAAGGCGAGCCTGTCTCGGAGGAGGTCGATATCTACGATGATATCACCTTTATGAGAGAATCGCTTATACTTGGTGCCGGCATAGAATTCTCGCTTGGGGGAAGCACCAACCTTACAGCGGGATTTGTCTTTAACAATGGCTTCATGAACATACTGAAAGGAGAGAACAGTGTTGACCCAACAATAAACAATAAGGCGAATGCCAATTATCTTGCACTGGAATTCGGGATCGTTTTTTAACTTTACAGCGTGAAAATAGCTCTTGCACAGATCAATTATCATATCGGGAACTTTGAAAGTAACACTTCAAAGATCATTGCAGCCCTTGAAAAGGCCCGTATTGCGGGGGCCGACCTTGTCGTTTTTGCCGAGTTGGCGGTGAGTGGTTATCCTCCCCGTGATTTCCTTGAATTCGACGATTTTATTGAGAGGTGCCTGCTGTCGGTTGATGAGATTGCCAAACATTGCAAAGGCATTGCAGCAATTATCGGTTCCCCAACCCGGCGGACAGAGATCAAGGGCAAAGATCTTCATAATTCAGCCTTGTTTCTCGCCGATGGCAAGGTGCAGGCCATGGCACATAAGTCGTTGCTCCCAAACTATGATGTCTTCGATGAATACAGGTATTTCGAACCTTACAGGAAGTTCGAGGTGATCGAATACAAAGGCAAGCGTATTGCTCTTACCATATGTGAAGATATCTGGGATATAGGCGAAGATCCGCTCTATACCATTAACCCTATGGATGAGCTGATCAGGCAATCACCTGACCTGATGATCAATATAGCAGCATCGCCTTTTCACTATGAACAGGCACGCACACGCAAGGAGGTCATCCTCACCAATGTCAGGAAATATAAATTGCCATTATTTTATGTGAATCATGTTGGCGCCCAGACAGAGTTGCTTTTTGATGGTGGATCACTGGCAGCATCTCCGGAGGGGTTTATTTTCGATGAGCTTGAATATTTTGAGGAAGACCTGAGAGTATTTACTCTGGATAATGTCAAATATGCCAAATTATTTCCTGAACAGAACCCGCTTGGCATACTGAATGAAAAAACCGTCCTTATCCATGATGCCCTGGTGATGGGGATCAGGAATTATTTCGGGAAACTGGGCTTTTCAAAGGCGATTCTCGGTTTGTCGGGAGGGATAGATTCAGCGGTTACTATGGCGCTTGCTGCCAGGGCCCTGGGGCCGGAAAATGTAAGGGCTGTTCTTCTTCCGTCCGCATTTTCTTCCGAACATTCGGTGAACGATGCAATTGCCCTGGCAAATAATCTTGGATCCCCATACGACCTGATCAGTATTGAGAATGCCTTCGATACCCTTGATGAAACCATGCAACAGGTTTTTGGTGATCTTCCCTTTGATATTGCCGAAGAGAATATACAGGCCCGCATCCGGGGTGTCATCCTGATGGCCATGTCGAATAAATTTGGACATATTCTCCTCAATACCTCCAATAAAAGTGAGGCTGCAGTTGGATACAGTACCTTATACGGGGACATGAACGGAGGACTCTCCGTATTGGGGGATGTTTATAAAACGGAAGTTTTCAGGCTTGCCCGGTATATTAATAAGGATTCAGAAGTAATTCCGGAGCATAGCATCACAAAGCCGCCATCAGCCGAACTCAGGCCCGATCAGAAAGATTCTGATTCATTGCCTGAATATGATATCCTTGACGAGATACTGTTTCAGTATGTCGAAAATCGAAAAGGCCCAAAGGAACTTATCGCCATGGGCTTTGAAAAAACTATTGTAGACAGGATACTGAAACTGGTCAATACCAGCGAATATAAGCGTTTTCAGACCCCTCCAATTTTGCGTGTCTCTTCCAAAGCCTTTGGCATGGGAAGAAGGATGCCGATTGTGGCAAGGTATCTGTCCTGAGAACCTTATACGGACTCTACGGACTTGATTTCCGGAATAGCTTTAACAACGGCACTTTCAACACCATTCTTAAGTGTCATGGTGCTGTATGGACAGGAACCACATGCCCCGGTCAGCCTTACGTTAACGATCATGTCGTCAGTCAGCTCAACGAATTCAATGTCGCCGCCATCATTCTGAAGGTATGGGCGGATCTGTTCCAGAACGTTCAGTACTTTTTGTTTGGTTGCTTCTTTATCTGTTTGGCTCATCATATTTGCGTTTTGAAGGATCTTTATTTATAATTTTTGTTCTTTGATGACATTATCGATATTCCTGGCCATTTGCATGAAGGCTTCTGCTACCGGTGATGACTCATCGAGGGTGATAGGGGCTCCCTCATCACCTGATTCGCGGATGCTTTGCACCAGCGGTATCTCACCCAGCAAGGGAACACCGGTCTTTTCTGCCAGCTCTTTACCTCCCTCACGGCCGAAAATGTAATATTTGTTCTCAGGTAGCTCGGCGGGTGTGAAATACGACATATTTTCCACAAGCCCGAGTACAGGGATCCTGATCTTTTCCTGGTTGAACATGCTGAGGGCCTTGCGGGCATCTGCCAGTGCAACCTCCTGAGGAGTGGTGACCACAGCGATACCGGTTATTTTGAAGTCCTGTGCGAGGGTCAGCTGAATATCGCCGGTACCCGGTGGAAGGTCGATCACGAGATAGTCGAGTGCTCCCCAGTCTGTTTCATTCAGAAGCTGC
>DAOVZP010000377.1 GCA_030635045.1 Bacteroidota bacterium
AGAGGTTTGATACATAAATTCCCAGTTTTCATCATAATGATCGACATAGGCCGTAAAGTCCTTGATCTTGTTCGTGCTAAAGCTGGCATTCAGATCCCACTTCAAGCGTTTCAGTATACGGAACCCGGCCTGAATCTCGATGCCGGCGCGGTACGATTCCTTTACGTTGGTCATAACAGGTGCCCCCACATTGTTGATCTTTCCTGTCAGCACAAGCTGGTTGTTATAGTCCATGTAAAAGATGTTACCTGAGAATGCGATTTTTTTGGAAGTGTATTTATACCCCAATTCATAATCGTAAAGGGTTTCGAAGGTAGGTTCCTCCCCCGGTGAAGCATCCCTGTAAACACTGCGGTTTGGTTCCCTGTTGGCAATACCGAAGGAGAAAAAGGCACGGTGCTTGTCATTGATATCATATAAAAGCCCGAATTTAGGATTGAAGAAATTAAAATCATGCTCCTGGCTGATATCCCTGAGGTCATCATGGATACCGTCGATCTTATAGTTGATGACCCTGTACTGGAGGTCACCATATACATTGAGCTTTGTCAATAGCTGATAATTTGCCTTGGCATAGAAGTTCAGGTCAGTCTTCAGTCCGTTGTTCCTGTACCATTCATGGTCTTTATCCATGTTAATGGCATATTCTGCCCAGATGATCTTTCCATAATGATCACCGTCATATTGATTCCATCCGCCACCTAATACAAGATCAAGCTTGTTCCTTTTATAGTTAACCGACCAGGTAAGTCCGTAATAATGGTTGTCGAGCCATTTTTGTTGCACAAGATCTGTGTTGCTGATTGTATCCCCGCCAATAATAATATCGGGCAAACCATAAGAAGAAAAGCTGCGATCGTCCTTATATTGTTCGTAATAACCTCTGCCGCGCACATAGAAGAGTGCTGCGTTTACTTTCCAGAATTGACTGATCTCCCTTGCATAAAAGAACTGGTAATGGTCCTGTTGATAGTTATCAGTTTCGTTTTCGTAAGTATATGGATTGTAGGTTCTGTTCGTTTGAAGCGAATCTTTTGGAACGCCTGCCCATGCCTGGTATGTTTTTTCCTTGCCGGAAAAGATGTTTAGGCGGTAAATGCTTTTCCCACCGTGGTAGGCACCGCTCAGATTGAATGACTTCAGGTTTGATGTCGCCCTGTCGATGTAGCCATCGGAGGAGATCAGGGAAGCCCGTCCGTCGACAGACCACCTTCCTTTAATAAGCCCGGTTCCGAACCGTAAAGTGTTTTTAAAGGTTTTGTATGAGCCAAAAGAGCTGTTGATCTCAGCATAAGGGTCGGCATTGTATTGTTTTGTCTGGATATTGATGCTCGCACCGAAAGCTGCCGCCCCATTGGTCGATGTGCCAACGCCCCGTTGTATCTGCAAATTATCTATCGACGATGCCAGGTCAGGCATGTTCACCCACCAGACGCCGTGGCTTTCAGGGTCATTCAGCGGAATGCCGTTCAGGGTGATATTGATACCTGACATATCGGTTCCGCGTATGCGTATGGATGTGTATCCGACTCCATTTCCTGCATCTGAGGATATTACGGTGGAGGGGGAGAGGGCCATGATGTAGGGAAGGTCCTGACCCATATTTTCGGATGAAATCTCTTTCTTGCTGATATTGCTGAATGATGGCGGTTCCTGCTCAAAGGTCCGGATCCCCCGGATGACAACCTCATCCTGCATGATGGCAGTTGCAGAAAGTAAGAAATCCATTTTCAGGTCCCCTTTTATGCTGACCTCTTTCTCAATGGTCTCATAGCCAATGTAAGAAACCTTTAGTTTGTATGTCCCTTCTTTCAGATTATTGAAGTGGTATTGACCGTCCGGCCCGCTTATGGCAGTCAGGTAGGTGTTTACCAGCACGATATGTGCTCCCGGCAGGCTTTCGCCCGTAATTTTGTCAATGACAGTCCCGTAGAGAGAGTGCTGCGCGTTCAGGCCCTGTTGCAGCATAGCTGCAAGCATGAGCATTAGAAATATGCCTTTTTTCATTTGCTTTTCAATTTCCCTTCGCCGGCACTACCCGGATCAGGTGCAATGGGTATGATCTCAGCCCGTAATGTTGGGGCACCCCCATTGGAGTCAGATGCAAAGTTACGAAACTTCTACTATCTTCTATCTCCTTCTACATTATACTTCTGCAACCTGCAACCTGCAATCTACATCAAGACCTTCTTTTATACATCTTCATTCGAAGTTCTTGAAGTACATAAATGGCTTTCTTAATGGATAAGAGTGTTTTAATATTGCAGATTGTAGATTGCAGATTAAAAAGAGGATAGAGAAACCGGGAATGTTTGAAATATTTGGAGTATTTAAAGTATTTGAAGTTTGTGGTTGGGTATATTACGGCAGTATGAAATCCGGATCAATGTAAAACTTGTATCTTTTTATCTCCACTGGATTTTCGCAGTCATTGTCACTATAGTATACTTTCCCTCTGAAAAACTGCCAGATGGAATCCTTTTGGAATGGGTTCTGTGAATAATTTATGGTTTGGTCAGGATACAGCTTTACCATGGTATTCGCACTATCAGCAATAAGGAAATAAATACTGTCGAAAACTCGTGAAATCAAATAGCTCGGTGTTACGGCAGTATCATTTGTTGTAAAAATATTATATTTATACGACCATGCTGATAC
>DAOVZP010000310.1 GCA_030635045.1 Bacteroidota bacterium
ACCCACATCACGATGATCAACACCCCTGTGCCTGAAAAAACAGCTGCTATCACAAAGTATGGCCCGAAGATGGTACTATGCCAGCCGGGCTGCAGGGTAACACTAAAGATCCAGGCCAGTACAGAATAAACAATAATAGCGATGGCAATAACCATCACGGCCATAATATCAGTAGCATTATTAAGCTTTTTTTGCTGATCCGGGGTTCCGGTATATCCAAGGGCCAGGATACGGTAAAGTTTCTTTCTCCACTTAGGGATTTTTAATTCGGAAAAATCACGCAATGCTGCAATATCCCTCAATACAGAGAGATACAGGAAAATAATACATCCGAAAATATCGGTGGAGATGGCAATAACGTCCCATGTGATCGGTGATTGGATCCTGCCGAACAATACCAGGTACGGCAGCCTGTCGAGACGTCCGATACAAAGCAAAATATACAGAGGCCCGATAAACAGGGCGATAATGGTAATTAACTCCGCCATGCGGATTACCGGTTTTCTCCAGGATGTTCTGAAGAGATGCAGTGTGCCCGAGATCAGGGCTCCGGCATAACTGATCCCCATAAAAAAGATGAAATTCACAATAAATATTCCCCAGACAACATTATCGCGCATACCTGTAACGATATGGCCCTGGGTGATCTGTATGATCAGGGCATAGATCCCCCACAGGATCAGCAGGGTGAGAAATATGATCCAGACTATAGATATTGTTTTTGGCCTTTCAACCTGTGAACGGAATTCCCTTAGCTTTTCGAAACTGGCTGTATTTACAGATTCCATATTTTATCCCCTGTCTTTAGCGTATGGTGTATTCTTATATCTCTCCTTGATATCCTCATCAAGGCTTTCGTATCCGCGGTCGACAGGAAACTGTCTGTTAACAGGCGGCAAATAGTAGACACTGGGCCTGGTACCTAAACCCTCCAGGTAACGGTATCCACTCCTGTCCCTGATGAGTTCGCTAAAGGCAAGCGTTTCAGAGCCGTTGGTGACTGCATCTTCGTCAACATCGCCGAAGTAGATCACTCCCATCGGGCAGGCAAGCAGGCAATAGGGAAGCTTGTTTTCCCTGAGGCGGTCGGCGCAGAAAACGCATTTTGATACAGTACCTTCCTGCCCCGGGACACTGCTTTCCGGATTATAAACGATAGACCCGTCATATTCTTCATGATGCTTCCATGAAAAGTTCCTTGCAGAGTATGGGCAACCTGTCATGCAAAACTTGCAACCGATACAGCGGTCATGATCAACGAGTACGATCCCATCGGTGCGCTTGTAAGTTGCACCTACCGGGCAAACACTTACGCAAAGCGGGTTGTCGCACTGAAAACAGGGTTTTGGGAACCAGTATGGAGCTGATTTGTCGGAATCCTGCATCAGGAATACTTTCATATATTCATGATCTTTCGGAAGATGATGCCCTTCCTGGCAGGCTTCAACACATTTGCGTGCATTATAGCATTTGGCCAGGTCGATCACCATAACAAATTTTCTGCCCGGGATACCTTCCCTGGCCTGTATCTTATACTCTTCGGAGGGCTGTATATCTGAAGCATCTACCTCAACGAGTTTCCCGTCAGGGGTAAGTAATTTTACTTTTTCCCCTGATTTTGAACTATCACCACAGGAGGAAAGGATACTGCTTGCTGCAAATGCCCCTGCACCTGCAAGCAACCCTTTGCGAATAAATTCCCGCCTGGGGGAACTTTCCTTGCTCTTGCCTTTTTCCATAATACTTTTTTATGGTTCGACTTTAATGTTTTTCATGATAGCCATTGAACATACTTCTATAGTTGCTCAGCGGCCGAGATCCGATACTGCAGAAATAAACATGTACCACAAAGAATAATGAGACTATAAATCCCAATACAACATGTATGATGTCAGTAGTGTGCAATGCAAAAGTGCCAAATACATCATGTAGCAGATATTCCGGATATAAAAGCATTAAACCTGTTATAATAATGACAGGCATACTTATGTACATGATGAAAACATAGCTGAATCTTTGCAGCGGGTTGAATTTGTTGCTTTTAGTGATCTCAAATGGTGGCTTTTCCCCTTTGAACATACCGAAGGCATAGTACCTTGCCTGGCGGGTCACATTGCGGAAATATCCTCTGATCCTGAAGAGATACTGACTACCATTTGGTGTAAATATATTACCGATTAAAAAAATAATATAGCTTATTATTAAAATGATCCCGCTGATATCATGGATAGAAACAGCCCAGTCGAAACGAATGATCGGATATTCAGGGTCGGAATATTGCATGCTTAAGCCTGTAAGTATCAATAACAAACATAATATAGCATTGGCCCAATGCCAGAATCTCACCCATACAGGATATAAGTATAATTTTTCTTCCATCGCTATGAGTGTTTAATGGTTGAACGTAAAACTGCATGTACTGCAATGAAGAGTAATACCAGGCCGAATAATACCATGCTCAGCCGGTTCAGGTAATAATTCCTGTTTGCCCCTATTATATATGCTTCTTCAAGCATAGCCGCATTTGAAAAACCGGTTAGGGAACGCTGATCAGTAAACTGCATCTTGTACAATGAAGTAAGCAGCATAGAATTTTTCGAATGGCAATCAACACATCGCTTAACAGCTTTTTCTTTTGGCTGAACATTATGTGCAACAAGCAGATCATTGTTCATTTCTGTGTGGCACTCAATGCATCGTACTTTTTTAAAATGAAGTCCCTGGTTGGGAAGCCAGCCATGTTTATCAAGGATGTTTGGATTGTCGAGGGTAGTCAGAAGCTGGTATTTTGAAGTGTTAGAATGACAACTCAGACAGATCTCGTTATCATAAAGAATGAATTCCTGCATGTTCTCATTTGTCCTGGCATTGATCTTATAGGTGTGCGGACTATGGCACATCCAGCATGTAAACTCTTCTGAGTGTTTAGAGGAATGAACACTTTTATGAAATTCCTCATCGATACCTTCAAAATTGTATTGGGCGTAATGATCATCGCCTCCATGGCAATCCAGGCATTCATAAATTGGTTCCATGCGGAGTTCCCCGGCATTCGGGAAGTCTGCATAATCCTCGGAATGACAATCGACACAGCGGAAATTCCAATGGTTTGATATATAAAACTCAGATGAATCAACAATATAATATGGGTTCATCCTTTCTTTTACCT
>DAOVZP010000216.1 GCA_030635045.1 Bacteroidota bacterium
AGTACCAGTGTGGGGGATAATCCTCTCAGAACCCCTAGACATCGTAGTCTTGGTGAGCCGTTACCTCACCAACAAACTAATGTCACGCATGCCCATCTTCAACCGCCGGAGCTTTAATCCAATAAACATGTGAGAATTGGATATTATGAAGTATTAATCCCGATTTCTCGGGGCTATCCTCCAGATGAAGGTAGGTTGCATACGCGTTACGCACCCGTTCGCCACTCGTGTATCTCGCAAGCGAGATCTTACCGTTCGACTTGCATGTATTAGGCCTGCCGCTAGCGTTCATCCTGAGCCAGGATCAAACTCTTCGTTGTAAAAAGTTTGTTAATGTTCTCAAGATCTATTAAACTCTCAATTAAATTGAGGGATATTTGCTACTTTTTAGGCTGATTTCAATATTTTCAAAGAACTTATCTTTTTCTTTATTCAAAAAGGGATTGCAAAAGTAATACACTTTTACCAAACTACAAAAATATTTAACATATTTTTTTAATTTTTCCTTCACTTTTTTAAAGAACTTTCGCTCGTAAGCGGCTGCAAAAATACAAACATTAATTTTAATTAAACAAGCTTTTTATTTAAAAAATTCAATGTTTTTTTTAAGGGCCTGAAAACCCATGAATTACAGCAAAACTTTTTCTGTACTAACGGGTAAAAACCCACTCCCTGTCTTTTGATAAGAGCGCACTGAATGAATAACCCTCCGCGTCAAAAAACTTCATCTGCTCAGGATCCACGATCCTCTTCTCAATAGTATGTGGCTTCCTTCTGAGTTTTCTAAATCAAGTAATGAACGAATTATGTGATCATTCCAAAAGGAATACAGGTCATTATACCCTCCTGAATGCAATTTGGTTGCAAATTCTAAGCGATAAGGCAATTATATCCAACGGGTGGAGGATCCCATACAATAATGTATATAGGGCGATGGGCCCTTCGACAAGCTCAGGACAGGCTGTTGGGCGATGGGCGATGGGTTGTGAATGTTGAAGGTTGAGTTTTTTTTGTTTACCATCGCGGAGTAAAGGGCCTGTGAGGATTGTAAAAACCGCCACGATATGGATTGTTTCCTTCATAATACTCGGCACCTATATCAATGAACATGTTTTCAGTAGGCATCAACCGAAGGTTCATCATTACTCCTTTCCCGTCATAACCAGGGCGAAAAGCATTTTCGGGGCCACCGTGATCGATAGAAAACTCCTTGTAGGCAGTAGCGGAGAGGATCACCTTCGGGCTGATCATATAGTCGCCGCTGACGTAAAGCATGCCCTGTGTAACATTGCCTGAATAACGGTTAAGCCCGTATGGGGAATAAACAAGGGTATTGCTGTATTCAGTGTTTGAAATGCTGATGCCGCCCCTGATCGTCAGGCGGTTATTTACCCTGTACCTGATCTCCGGTGCTGCCATGGTAGTGAAGGCAAATCCCTTATTAAAATCTGTGGCAAAAGAGGTTCCCAGCTGAACGCCTACATCCATTTTCTTATCAATAGTGATAGATGGAGATGGTGTGCTAAGACTGCCGAACCCTCCCGGAGAATAGAGGGGATTGTAGCGATTTGAAAGGCTTCCGTCATAAAATGGATCCTCCTGTGCAAATGTCATCATGCTTGTAATCAATAAGGATATACCGATCAGGAAACTTTTCATGTTACAATATTAGTAATTTTCACTCAACCGCCAACTAGCCTGCCCTGAGCGAAGTCGAAGGGTCAACCGTCAACTACAATATTCATGCCCTCCGCTCACTCAGGCGATAGTATGTCTGCTTTTCTGTGATATCTATGCGTATGATATCCAATAGGATGAAATTAACAAGGATCTTTTCTGCCATAAAGCGGGGAATGCCGGCGATCCTGCTGAATCCCGACAGGGTAATATGCTCATTTTCCTGCAGGAAATGCATCAGGATCTCCTCCTGCTCGCGGTAACGGATCTCTACACCCTTTCCGTTTTTTTGATGTTTCCAAACCTGTAGTAATACCTTGTTGGCAAGCAGGTTCTGATCGTCAACCCTGACAAATACTTTCCATTTTCCATCCCTGTCAGGGGCATAATGTGGTTTAAGCGGACTCTTATCTACAATAATCTCGAATACCAGTTTACCTTCCAGTCTCCATTCTTTGGTGCTGAATCCGACCTCGGGCTTGCAGTATATCTTCGCAGCCCCTTCCACCATATAATACTCTTCTTCAGATCTTACCCCTGCAATGATCCCGTTGTCTTTCACTCCAACAAGCAAACGCCCGCCATCAGTATTGGCGAAGGCAACAAGCGATCTGGCGATCTTTTTAGAATCGGAGATCTCAAACTTGAAATCAAGTCGCTGATGCTCGCCCTGGGCGATAAGGTCTTTTATATAATTGTTCACTGGGAAAAGCGTTCACTGGACTATTTAAATGTGAAGTTATCCTTTGCGGTCGTTTTTTCGCAATAGAGGCACTGCAATTTTACGTCTTTCTTGTCGATTACTCTAAAATGTGTGACTACATCTTCATGGTTGGTGATACAGTTAGGGTTTACACATTTCACGAATTCATCAACAGTGTTGGGGATCACAACAACTTTTTTCTTGGCCACTTTATAATTCCTGATCTCAATAAGCGTTGCTGTAGGCGCAACAAGGGCGATCTTATTAACATCCCTGGGGGCGAAAAACCTATTGCTGACCTTGATGATCCCCTTTTTGCCATATTTCTTGCTGTCGAGATTGGTGCCAAAGAGGATCTGGTTTTCACATTCATTCAGGTTTAGCATATGGATGACCTGGAATACACTCTGTGTAGGGATGTGATCTATGACAGTGCCGTTTTCAATGGCGTTGACCTTTAATTCTTTTCTTTCTTCCATGATAATTGGTTTTTGTGTTATACAACTCCAAGTATTGAAGCAAGCAATGCCATCCTTACGAATACGCCATTCTTAGCTTGCTGGAAATAATAGGCCTGAGGGCTGTCGTCAACATCACTGTCAATCTCGTTTACCCTTGGCAATGGGTGCAGGACTTTCATATTATCCCTGGTGTTATCCAGCATGGGAAGCCTGAGGATATAAGCATCTTTCACACGTTCATATTCAATTGGGTCGAAAAAGCGCTCTTTTTGTATCCTGGTCATGTAAAGGATATCGACCAGGGGGATCACCTCGTTCATTTCGGTATATTGATGATAAGTAAGGTTCTTGTCTTTAATGTGTTGCTTAACATAACTCGGTAATTTCAATTCGGTTGGAGATACCAGGTGGAAGGTGGTATTGAACTGACATAATGCCATTACCAGAGAATGTACAGTGCGCCCGTATTTGAGATCACCGACAAATGCAATGTTCAGGTCATCCAGCCTCCCCTGTGTCTTCATGATAGAGTACATGTCAAGAAGGGTTTGTGTGGGATGCTGGTGTGCGCCGTCGCCTGCATTGATGATAGGCACCGGTGCTACTTCATCAGCGTATTTAGCGCTTCCTTCCCTGGGGTGCCTCATAACAATGATGTCTGAATAATTTGAAACAGTGAGGATGGTATCTTTCAGGGTTTCCCCCTTTGATACGCTGGAGGAACTGGCTTCGCTGAATCCCACTATCTTGGCACTGAGTTGCGCTGCAGCACTTTCAAAACTCAGCCTTGTTCGTGTAGAGGGTTCGAAGAATAAGGATGCAACAACATGGTTCTCCAGTATCTTTTGTCTGGGGTTTTTTTCAAATTCAGCGGCTAATTCCAGAATCTTGATCTGTTCTTCGATGGTGTAATCACTGATGGATACCAGGCTTCTGTTTTTCATAAGCAATGTATTATTATTGTTCAAAATTAACCATTAAAAATCCCCTCGAAGAATCATATTTACAAAAGCTATCCAAAATTATTAACAATACGTTCAGAACTCTGAACTCTGAACTCTGAACTTTGAACTCTGAACTCAGAAGTACTGGTGTCCGGTTAAAAAGATGAATTGCTTATCTGCTAAGTTTTATTCATTTGTATATGTGTCGCTCGACGGAGTTTATACTGAGTCTATCGAAGTGCTCGCGATGACAATTCTTGGTCTGTTTTTGGGAAGAAGGGCGCGGCGCTCTAGCAAGGCAGCAAATAAAAAACTTAAGTTTAGCGCCGCGCCCTTCTCTGTTTATTGCCAATAATGTTGTCATGCCGAGCGTAGTCGAGGCATACTATCCATTTGAGTTTTCCAAGCCCCTTTTTAACCAACTGCCTCAAAACTTAATATCGGCTCGTGTTTTCACAATCCAAATAGATTTTCCCCGGACACCAATAACTCAGAAGTCAGAATTCACCAGATTGTTTCCTTTTTCC
>DAOVZP010000015.1 GCA_030635045.1 Bacteroidota bacterium
ATGTGCATGTGGATGGCGTATTTCTGAATTCCTATTGGGCCGATGGCCTGATCGTTGCTACCCCGACGGGTTCAACAGCATATTCTCTTAGTAGTGGCGGGCCTATAGTGTCACCGGGTTCTGAAAACTTCGTGATCACACCTCTGGCACCACATAATCTTACTGTAAGGCCAATTGTGATCTCTGATAAAAGCGAGATAAGAATTCACGTGGAAGGCAGGGATAAGAAATACCTGGTGAGCCTGGATTCGAAAACCGACGTGATCAAACCCGGAGATGAACTGCACATCCGTTCGGCTGATTTCAAGTTCAACCTGGTAAAAATTGAGCATAAAGATTTTTATACTACCATTCGCGATAAACTCAAATGGGGGCTTGATGTGAGAAATTAATTCATCATGGGATAAGAAATTTGTAAATAATGCGTTTGGGAATTTATATGAAAAGGATAACATTGATCATTATACTGCTTGTGGCAGGAATGGGTGGTATGCAGGCGCAGAAAACCATGGAGGTGGGTGTGTTCGGCGGTGGCTCCTACTATATAGGAGATTTGAACCCCGGAATGCCGTTTCTGATGTCAAAGCCCGCCTACGGACTGGTGGCCAGGTTAAACCTGAATCCCAGGTGGACGATCAAACTGAGCGGTTATCGTGGTAAGGTTGCCGGCGACGATAATGTTTCCAATGCAATGGCCAACAGAGACCTTAAGTTTGAATCGAACATCACGGATATTTCTGCGGTGATAGAGCTGAATTTTTTCAATTATATCACAGGAAGTACGAGAAATTTCATTGCTCCATATATCTTTATCGGTATTGGCGTTTTTATGTTTGAGCCGGAGGCAGATGGAGTGTCACTGCGTGATCTGGGCACCGAAGGCCAGAATGTCGGGTTTTTCGAAAGAAGCAACTATCAGACAACTCAGCTGGCAATACCTTTTGGCCTGGGCTTCAAATACAGCCTGAACAAAAAACTGGGATTTGCAATTGAATGGGGATTGCGAAAAACATTTACCGATTATATCGACGATGTCAGCACCACATATTATCTGGATGGAGAAAACATCGACCCTTCCAATGTTGCTGAGGTCATGTCAGATCCCACTATGAACCATAAGCCTTATGAGATGAGAGGTAATCCCAGTACTGATGACTGGTATTCTTTCTTTGGTATAACACTCACCTATAAGTTTAATCTGGGACGTGATAAGGGGTGTAGTGATTTCGGAACGAGAAAAAGTTACTAATAATGAGTGATAAACGGATGGATCTGAAAAGCCGCATCGACCCTGCTCGTTTACCAGGCCATGTTGCGATCATCATGGATGGAAACGGCCGCTGGGCAAAGCAGCGTGGCAAGCCCAGAACATTCGGACACCATAGCGGGGTTACTTCCGTGAGGGAAGCGGCCGAAACAGCCGCTGAACTTGGCATTAAGTACCTCACACTTTATGCATTTTCCACCGAGAACTGGAACCGGCCGAAGCTGGAAACAGATGCGCTGATGTCTCTGTTGCTACAGACTATCAACAAGGAAACAAAGACACTCAATAAAAATAATATCAGGCTGAATGCGATCGGTGATCTGCAGAGCCTTCCTGCACTTACGAGAAAAATGCTTGAAAAGGCAATGAATAATACGGCTGGCAATGACAGGATGACCCTTACGCTGGCATTGTCATACAGCGCCAGGTGGGAATTGCTTGATGCCGTGAAAAAGATTGGAAAACAGATAGGCGAAGGTGAACTTGATGCAGACGATATCGATCAAAGTGTTTTTGAGGCATCGCTTCAAACGCATGGTATGCCGGATCCTGAACTACTTATAAGAACCTCAGGTGAGTACAGGATAAGTAATTTCCTGTTATGGCAGATTGCTTATGCAGAACTCTATTTCTCACCAAAGTTTTGGCCTGATTTTAGGAAAGATGACCTCTATGAGGCATTGATCGATTATCAAAACAGGGAAAGAAGGTTTGGCAAGATCAGTGAACAAATAAAAGCAGATTAAGCTGGGATGACAGATACTCATATAGGAAAAAAGATTGGAAGGGTGCTTAACTGCAAACATATGCTTGCCGGTGTCATTGGCATGCTCTTGATATTGTTTTCCTCCCAATTGTTATTTGCCCAGGTTAATATTAGCGATGATCAGGAGCTGATTGACTATTCTTCCCCCAAGAAGTATGAGATCGGTGGCATTACGGTTTCAGGTGTGGAATACCTCGACCAGAATGTTTTAATCATGTTGTCAGGATTGAAGATCGGAGCCAAAGTCGATATTCCCGGTGAAGACATCACCAACGCTGTTAAGAAATTATGGGATCAGGGGCTGTTTGAAGATATCAGCATCTCTGCTACCAGGGTTCAGGGAGATATGGTGTTCCTGGATATTTACCTGCTGGAAAGGCCACGGCTCACAAAATTCTCTTTCAAAGGGGTTAAAAAATCTGAAGCGGATGATATCCGCGATAATATGCGACTTACACGCGGCGATGTTGTAACTGATAACCTCCTGGTAAGGATTGACAATATCATTACCGGGTATTTCGGTGATAAAGGTTTCCTCGATGTAGAAGTTGACACCCGACAGATACAGGATACCACCAAACCCAATAATGTGATCCTTGAGATTGTAATTGATAAGAATGATAAGATTAAGATATATCAGATCAATGTACATGGCAATGAATTCCTTTCTTCGGAGAAAGTGAAGGCAGCATTTAAGGAAACCAAGGAAAAGGGGCTGTTCCGTCCACTTTATGGCGTTGATAAGCTCTTCATTGATGTTGTATGGGATGCACTGCGCCTGAAATTCCCGATGATGATAGAAGACGTTCAATCCTATATAAATGAGACAATACGTATAAGGATCTTTAAATCATCGAAATTCATTGAAAGCAATTATGAGGACGACATCCGTAACCTCATCGCTAAATACAACGAGTTCGGATACCGTGATGCCCAGGTAGTGAAAGATTCATTATCACGTAATCCCGATGGCACCATGAATATTGATGTCTGGATAGATGAAGGAAGCCAATACTATTTCAGGAATATCACCTGGGTGGGGAATACCAAATATACCAGTGAATACCTTAACACTATTCTTAGGATACAGAGGGGGGATGTGTACAACCAGGATCTGCTTACCACAAACCTTTCCTTTAACCCCAGTGGCTTTGACATTAGCTCCCTTTACCTCGACGACGGTTACCTCTTCTTTAATGTAGAGCCGGTAGAAGTGCTGGTGGAGAACGACTCTATCGATTTGGAGATCAGGGTCCGTGAGGGTAAGCAAGCTACCATAAACAAGGTGATGGTAAGAGGAAATACAAAGACCAATGATCATGTGGTTATCAGGGAGATTAAAACCAGGCCGGGCGAACTCTTCAGCCGGGAAGCCATTATCCGTACGGTCAGGGAATTGGGCCAGCTAAAGTATTTCAACCCTGAAACCATCGCCCCTGATGTATTGCCAAACCCGGAAGATGGCACCGTGGATATCATTTATTCAGTTGAAGAAACTTCTGCTGACCAGATCGAACTTTCCGGGGGATGGGGTTATGGCAGGATCATCGGTACACTGGGGGTTTCATTCAATAACTTCAGCCTGCGGAATTTCTTTAAGAAAGGAGCCTGGAGGCCCATACCATCCGGCGACGGACAGAAACTTTCGCTCCGGATCCAGAGTTACGGGAGAGGGTATATAAGCTATAGCGCTTCATTTACCGAGCCATGGCTGGGAGGAAGAAAGCCCAACGCCTTCAGCGTTTCTTATTATCATTCGATGTATTCCAATGGATTGCCCAGAAGTGATACCAATCGCTCCTACTTTAAGATCAATGGACTGACATTTGGCCTGGGACAGCGTCTTAAGTGGCCCGACGACTTCTTTACTCTTTATCAGGCCATTAATCTCCAGAGATACGACCTGCATAAGTACACTACCATTTTTACATTCGGGGACGGCTCCGGCACATATCATAACTTTAATTATAATATCGTATTGGGCAGGAATTCAACTGCGCCCAGCTATATATACCCCCGTACCGGTTCGAACCTCTCTCTTTCGGTTGAGCTTACACCACCTTACTCAATCTTCACTGATGCCGACTATACAAAGATGTCGGATAATGAAAAATATAAATGGATAGAATACCATAAATGGAAGTTCGAGGCAACCTATTTTCTGGAGGTAGCCCCGAAATTTGTGATCATGGGAAGACTGAAATATGGCTTCCTGGGCTCTTATAACAGCGAGATCGGCATTACGCCATTCGAAAGGTTTTACCTTGGTGGTGACGGACTTTCAGGTTATAATAACCTGGATGGCAGGGAGATCATCGGGATGCGTGGCTATGGTAACGAAACGCTGACACCATACTATTATCAGGATAGAAATGTTGGAGGTACCGTTTATTGTAAATATACCCTGGAGATGAGGTATCCCTTGTCTTTGAACCCCTCAGCCACTATTTATGCACTTGCTTTCCTTGAGGCAGGAAAAGCATGGTTGTACCACCCGATGTTCAATCCATTTGACCTTTACCGGTCAGCAGGTTTCGGAATGCGGGTATTTCTGCCCATGTTCGGTATGCTCGGGCTAGACTGGGGATATGGATTTGATGATGTTCCGGGACTACCCGGAGCAAATGGCGGACAATTCCACTTTTCAATAAACCAGTCAATCGATTAATCACAAAACTAATTTGTGGCAGGTTTTTTGTACTTACATATAAAAATAAAATATTGGAGGACTTACATATGAAAAAACTGATTTTAACAATCGCCGTGATCTTATCTGTAGTTGCAGTTTCCATGGCACAGAAATATGCTTTTGTCGATTCGGACTATGTCCTTGAGAACATCCCGGAATACCAGGATGCGCTGGATATTCTGGATGAATTCTCTATTGAGTGGCAAAAAGAGATAGAGGAAAAATTTGCGGCAGTGGATCAACTTTACAAAGACTACCAGGCTGAAGCCGTTCTCCTGCCAGAAGACATGAAAAGGCAGCGTGAAAATGAGATAATTCAGAAGGAAAAAGAAGCCAAAGATCTTCAAAAGCAGCGCTTTGGAAGGGATGGAGACCTCTTCCAGAAACGACAGGAACTGATCCAGCCCATACAGGAAAAGATCTATAATGCAATTGAAGAGATTGCAGAATCGCTGAATTATGCATTTGTTTTCGATAAAGCAGGAAGCCTGACCATACTTTACGCCAAAGCAAAATTTGATATTTCTGATGATGTGCTGGATGAAGTTGGCACAGTGATGCAAACCGTCAGGCGTGAAGATAGAAAAGCACCCAGCAGTGGTGGCTCTTCCACCTCTCCGGGAAGGCAGCGCGGGAACAGCAATAATGCCAATAAGATGATTGATCAACACAAAGAGAGATAAGCCTGCAGGAATCTGCAAATCAGCCTCTGCCACACTCTATTTATCTTAAGAATATTTTGTGTTCATATTGAATAATTCCATACATTTGCGTGGTTATTGAAAATTTATAATCTATATTGAATAAAATGAAAAACATTTTGAAAGCAGTACTGATCGTTGCTTTTATGCTAACAGCAACCATCGCCTGGTCACAGGCAAATCTTAAAATTGGTCATGTTGATTCCCAGGCACTTATAGAGTTGATGCCGGAGAAAGATTCTGTTGAAGCTCAACTGATGGCTTATCAACGTTCCCTCGAAGAACAGATTGGTGCCATGTATGTTGAGTATCAGAGTAAAGTTACCGACTATCAAAATAATGTGGATGGTATGTCTGATATTATCAAACAGACCAAGGAAAGGGAAATCGCTGACCTGGAAACACGCATTACCGAGTTTCAGCAAAATGCTGAGGCTGACTTTGGGCTGAAACAGCAGGAATTATACGACCCGCTGATCACCAAAGCCAGGGATGCTATAAAAGCAGTGGCCGAAGCCAATGGCTTTACCTATATTTTTGATGTTAGCATGGGTACCGTGCTGTACTTCGAAGCAGGTGAAGATGTGCTTCCGCTTGTAAAAGCGAAATTGGGCTTATAAAAAAGACTTTAAAACTTGATTCGAAACCCCGCAGAAATGTGGGGTTTTTTGTTTTATATAAATGAGGCTTTTGAAACAGCCTCTTCCTTTACTTATACCAGCCCGCATACATATTATAACTGTTTGCGATGCGCTCGATCTCTCCTTCAAGAAGTTCTTTGTCGACGCTTTTGATCTTTTTTGCCGGCACCCCTGCATAAACGCTGCCTGATTTCACCAATGTGCCTTTTGGAATGAGAGCCCCAGCAGCAATAATGGAATTGCTTTCGATTACGGCATGGTCCATAATAATGGATCCCATGCCGATCAACACATTATCCTTAATAGTGCATCCGTGTACGACGGCATTATGTGCTATGCTTACATTATTCCCGATCTCGACCGCTGCTTTCTTGTAAGTGCCATGTATGGTAACACCATCCTGTATATTCACATTATTACCGATGCGGATATCGGTTACATCGCCCCGCACAACTGCATTGAACCATACACTGCAATCATCGCCCATCACTACATCGCCAATGATGGTGGCATTATCGGCCAGGAAACAATTATTGCCAATTTTGGGATGTATGCCTTTTATGGGTTTCAGAAGTGCCATGATATTTTCTTCTTTTATTATTTATGGTTCATCAGCATGGATTTGCCATCGATGGCATCCCTGGGATAGTCAATGGAATAGTGCAATCCGCGGCTTTCTTTCCTTTTGGTTGCCATCTTAATGATCAGGTAGGCTACATTGATCATGTTCCTCAACTCACAGATGTTAATCGTAAGTATAGACCTGTCGTAGAGCTCTTCGGTTTCCCGGTAAATGATCTCCAGCCTGTCAAGGGCCCTTTTAAGCCTGAGGTCGGAGCGGACAATACCAACATAACTGCTCATCAGTGCACGCAGTTCCTTAAGCGATTGCGTGATAAGGATCATCTCCTCATTAAGAACAGTGCCTGCTGCATCCCAGTCAGGGACTTCTTCGCATAAATCAATGCTTGATACCTTATCGATGGCATTAATGCTGGCACGATGAGAAAATACAGCAGATTCCAGTAGTGAGTTAGATGCCAGCCTGTTAGCGCCATGTAACCCGGTAGAAGCACATTCTCCTGAGGCATATAAGTTCTGGATAGAACTCCTGGCATATTCATCTACTTTGATACCACCGCAGATATAATGCGCTGAGGGAACAACCGGGATCATATCCCGTGTGATATCGATATTAATGCTCAGGCATTTGGCATAGATGCGAGGGAAATTTTTGATCAGTTCATTCTGGTTAATATGCCTGGCATCAAGGCACACATAGTCATCCCCTGAAAGCTTCATCTCGTTGTCGATGGCCCGGGCTACAATGTCCCTCGGGGCCAGCGAGCCCTGCTTAGCATATTTTTTCATGAATTCCTGGCCCTTGATGGTCTTCAACACCGCTCCATATCCTCGCAGTGCTTCCGTGATCAGGAAAGAAGGCTTTTCGGTGGGGTGATAAAGTGCTGTTGGATGGAATTGAATAAATTCCATATTCTCCACTATCGCCTTCGCCCGGTATGCCATGGCAATGCCATCACCGGTTGCAACAGATGGGTTGGTGGTATTGCTGTAAATGTTACCTGTACCTCCGGTTGCAAGCATGGTGGTCCTGGCCAGTATGGTCCATATCCCAGGCTTCTTGAGGTCCATGGAATAAACTCCGTAACAACGAATATCTTTATCTTTTCTGGTCTTTTCTATGCCAAGGTGGTGCTGGGTGATCAGGTCTATGGCAAAATGATTCTCGAGGACTTCAATATTCGGGTGATCCTCTATCTTGCTTAGGAGTGCCCGCTCGATCTCGAGGCCGGTGCTGTCTTTGTGGTGAAAAACACGGCGCTCTGAATGGCCACCTTCCCGGGCCAGGTCATAGTCGCCGGAATCATTTTTATCGAATTGTGCCCCCCAATCGATCAGCTCACGTATACGTGCTGTGGATTCTTTAATAGTTATCTCAACAATGTCTTTGTTATTCAGTCCGTCACCGGCGATGATAGTGTCAACAATGTGCTTTTCGTAAGTGTCGGGGGTGTACATCACAGCAGCGATGCCGCCCTGGGCATATTTGGTTGCCGTTTCCTCGGCACGTGATTTGGTAAGTATGCAAACTTTCCCGTGATCGGCAACTTTCAGTGCATAGATAAGGCCGGCGATGCCGGAACCAATGATCAGAAAATCTGTTTCTTTTCGCATGACTGATCTTTATAGCTGCAAGAGTGTTTTAACAGGATCGCCACCACCAAGAAGCATCTTTGTGGGGTCTTCCAGCATTTCCTTTACTTTCACGAGGAAGCCAACCGATTCGCTGCCATCGATGATACGGTGGTCATACGATACGGCAACATACATAACAGGATGAATCTCTACCTTTCCATTCACGGCTATTGGCCGTTCCACAATATTGTGCATCCCCAGAATGGCACTTTGTGGAGGGTTGATGATTGGGGTGGAAAGCATGGACCCGAATACCCCGCCATTGGTAATGGTAA
This sequence comes from Bacteroidota bacterium, assembly GCA_030635045.1. Lineage (GTDB taxonomy): Bacteria > Bacteroidota > Bacteroidia > Bacteroidales > B18-G4 > B18-G4. Next base: position 8,557 of record DAOVZP010000015.1, read on the forward strand.
AGGTACCACCCTTCATATCGTCGAGGCTGAGTTTCCCATCCCTGGCCTTAACAGCCAGTTCCTTGATCTTAAGCTCGATGCCGGCAAGGCTCATCTGCTCCGCATTACGCAATACAGGTACCATCAGTCCCTTGGGTGTGCTCACGGCAATGCCGATATCAGCATAGTCGTGCATCACTATCTCATTCCCGTCAAGTTGGGCATTTGCTTTGGGAAAATGTTGTAAGCCTATGGTCACCGCTTTGGTGAAGAACGACATGAAACCCAGTCCAACCCCAAATTTTTCCTTGAAAATCTCCTTGTATTTCTTACGTATCTCTATGATGGGAGTCATATTCACCTCGTTGAAGGTGGTGAGCATGGCTGTTTCATTTTTCACGGAGACAAGCCTTTCCGATAGTTTTATCCTTAAGGTAGAAAGCTTTTGCCTTTCCTGGTCGCGTGTACCTCCCCATCCTGTGGCAGGCAGGGCAGGGGCGCTTGTTACCTGTTCTGGTTTCCCGGCGATGAAAAATTCCACATCCTTCTTACCGGCTCTGTATTTACGCAGGAAATCGACAAAGTCCTGTTCGGTATTGCCACTTTCCTCTAGCATTTTCTTTGCGAGGGGCGACAACTGCATGATCCTTTCTTTCTCAGGTTTCGCTTCTTCCTTTTTATCCGCCTTTTCCACTGTCTCAGCAGGCTTTTCTTCTTTTACTACCTGTTCTTTTTTCTTTTTTGTTCCTGCTGCCTCGGTGTCGATGGTGGCAATAACTGCTCCGACCTTGAGGTTATCGCCTTCTACAGCTTTCAGGCTTATCTTACCGCCATCCCCGGCACTGATGGTCAGGGTTGCTTTATCCGAATCGATCTCTGCAACTTCCTGGTCTTTCTCAACCTGCTCACCCTCGGCAACCAGCCAGCTGGCAAGCTGAACTTCTGTGATGGATTCTCCGGGGCTTGGTACTTTAATCTCAATGATCATAGGACTAATGTTTCAATGCTTTATTGATGCCGTTTTTTTACCTGTTTTGTAGCTGAGAATGTACCGGCATTTACTTCCTCTTTTCCTAGTTTTTTTATTTCTACGTCGAATGACCGCCATCTGTTACCAATACAGATCATTCTGCAATCCTGGTCAACAGCGGGGCACTGGCAGATGCTAAAGGACTTTTCAATTATCTTTCGCTGGCGGATCACATGAAATTGGCTGGATCCTGTTGCTGTACTGCCGCTTGCCGGACGGGCAACCACCCTGAGATCGAGGTCTGTAACATGCATCCTCAGGAATGGCCAGGCACCCATGTTTACGGGTTCTTCCTGTGCCCATACCCAGTCAGAAACATTTGAATATTTAGCTATGACGTCACTGATCTGTTTCAGTGGCAATGGGAACAGCTGTTCGATCCGTACGATAGCCGTGTCCTTGATATTTTTATCCTGACGCTCCTTCAGGAGGTCATAATAGAGCTTTCCGGAGCAGAAGATTGCCCTTTTTGCCAGTTTCGGATCGATATCATCATCGATAAGCTCCATGAATCGTCCTTTGGTGAGATCTGCAAGAGGTGACATGCAGGAAGGATGCCTTAACAGGCTTTTTGGTGTGAAGATGATCAGGGGTTTTCTGAATTTCCTTTTGAGCTGTCTTCTGAGCACATGGAAAAAATTGGCCGGGGTGCTTGCATTTACAATCTGCATATTTTCTTCGGCACATAAAGTCAGAAACCGCTCGATGCGGGCACTTGAATGCTCAGGGCCCTGCCCTTCATAGCCGTGTGGCAGATACACTACCAGGTCATTCATCACATTCCACTTATCTTCTGCACTGCTTATAAATTGATCGAATATGATCTGGCTGCCATTGGCAAAATCACCAAATTGTGCTTCCCATATCGTTAATGAATAGGGTGAGCTGAGTGCATAGCCGTATTCAAATCCCAGCACACCATATTCTGACAGTGAGCTGTTGTATATCTCAATTTTTGCCTGGCCTTTGCTGATGTGGTTCAGAGGGAGATATTCTTTTTCCGAATCTTCGATCTTTAAAACCGCATGGCGATGTGAAAAGGTGCCACGGGCTACATCCTGGCCGCTGAGCCTTACAGGGATCCCTTCATCCAACAGGCTGCCATAGGCAAGCAATTCACCCATTGCCCAGTCGAGCATACCTGTTTTCTCGATCATTGCCAGCCTGCTTTCCTGCAAACGGATCAGCTTTCTGAACAACTTTTCATCAGGAGGCAGTGAACATAGCTGCCTGCCGATCCTGAGAAGATCACTTTTTTTAACACCGGTTTCCGGAGAGATATCGAAATCTTCTGCATCAGCTTTGCTGATGTCCTCCCATGTTTCTCCCAGGAAAGAATCGATGCTTGCCTTTCCCATCATTTTTGCTGATTCAAGGCTGTCTTCGAGGAGTGTATTAAATCCTTGTTCAATGGCAGTAGCTTCTTCCTGACTGATCGTCCCTTCTTCGATCAGTTTGGTGCGATAGATCTGGAGCGGATCCGGGTGTTTTTCAATGATCTTGTAAAGAATAGGCTGTGTGAAGCGGGGTTCATCGCCTTCGTTGTGCCCGTATTTCCTGTAACACAACAGGTCGATAAATACATCCTTGTGGAACTTTTGCCGGTATTCCATAGCCAGTTGGATGGTATAGATCACAGCCTCTACATCGTCGCCATTCACATGGAAGACAGGGCTGAGAGTAGTCTTGGCAACATCAGTGCAGTAGGTGCTCGAACGCGCATCCAGGTAATTGGTGGTAAACCCTATCTGGTTGTTGATAACAACGTGAATGGTGCCTCCGGTACGGTAACCGGTCAGTTCCGACATTTGCAGCAGTTCGTATACAACGCCCTGCCCGGCGATGGAAGCATCACCGTGAATGAGGATAGGGGCCAGCCGCTTGTAATCTCCTCTGTAATCCCTGTCGATCCTGGCTCTTGCTATACCCTGCACCACCGGGTCGACGGCTTCCAGGTGTGAAGGGTTTGGCGATAGAGTGAGCTTGACTTTTTTATCCCCTGCTTTTC
>DAOVZP010000025.1 GCA_030635045.1 Bacteroidota bacterium
GAAAAGCAGGCAGCAAGATGATCGTGCGCCCCGACAGTAAACCCTTTGGCAGTGTTGGTGGAGGTAAGCTTGAGCTACAGGTTATTGAAGATGCTTTGATATCCATCGAAACAGGAAATACTTTGCTTAAAGATTATTCCGCCGGCGAAGATAATGATATGCACTGCTACGGGGAATGCCAGATATTCATCGAACCATTGCCCAATAATTACCAATTGATCATCTTTGGCGGGGGGCATGTAGGCCAGGCGCTTGCAAGGATCGCAGGCAATTATGGATTCATGGTCAGCATTGTCGATGACAGGGAGGACCTGCTCGATCAATTGCAAATCGAGGGGGCCCGGTTAATAAAGAGCGCTTATGTTGCTGCCATCGATGACCTGAAATTCACCGATAGTACCTTCATCGTTGTAAGCACCCCATCGCATGCCTTTGATGAAGAGGTTACCATGCTTTGTGCCAATAAACCCCACACCTACCTTGGCATGATCGGAAGCAAGAATAAGGTGGCCCTGGCAAAGAAGTTATTTGCTGAAAAAGGCCTCGACGACAAGGTCATAGAAAGCATAGACATGCCTATTGGCATTCCAATAAATTGTGAAACACCCGAAGATATCGCCATCAGCATACTGGCCCGCCTGATTGACATTAAGAACAGAAAATAATTCTGATGAGCAAACCGGAGAATAGCATTCGTTTCATTCTTGATGACCGGATCATCTCGCTTGACTTTACCGATGGCGGGGATATCAGGCCGGACACAAGCCTGTTGCATTATCTCCGCATTACAGGTCATAAGAGTGTAAAAGAAGGTTGTGGTGAGGGCGATTGCGGAGCATGTACAGTGGTTATCGCAAAAATAAAAGATGCTAAGCTGACATATCAGGCCATCAACTCATGCCTGGTATTTCTTCCCATGATCCATGGATGCCAGGTGATCACAACCGAGAACCTTTCATATATGCAGGATGGAAAACTGCAGCTGCACCCGGTGCAACAAGCGTTGGTCGACCACCATGGCAGCCAATGCGGCTATTGTACACCGGGAATAGTGATGTCGCTGTTTGCCCTGTGGAAGAACCATTCGCACATCACCCCGTCCCTGGTTAAGGAAAGGCTTGCAGGAAACCTGTGCAGATGCACCGGATATCAACCCATCATCGATGCGATCATTGACCAATCCGGGAAGGCCAGGCATGATCTGCTTAACGACTCAGCAGAAAAGATAGCTGATGAACTGGATGCTATTCACAAGGAAAGCGGCGATATCCATATAAGCACCAAAGATATTCTGTACATAAAACCGGCCTCACTCAGGAACGCCCTTATTCTGCGTGAAAAGCACCCGGATGCCGTAGTGATCAGCGGCGCAAGCGATATTGCTGTTGCTGTAAATAAACATAAACAGCATATTGATGCTTACCTCGATATTTCATCATTGAACGAGCTCAAATCCATAAGGAGTAATGCGGGCCATCTCAAGCTGGGGTCATGTGTCAGCATAGAGGATACCGGTGAAGCGGTAAAAGATGATTTCCCGGCATTATTTGAGATGATCACTGTATTCGGATCTCACCAGATACGGAACCTTGCCACTGCGGGGGGAAACATTGCAAGCGCCTCCCCCATCGGAGATCTGCTGCCTGTGCTCATGGCATATGAATGTGAAGTGGTGCTTCAGAACCGGGAGAGAAAAAGAATATTACCCCTGGAGCAATTCATAAGTGGCTATCATTCAACACTAATGAGGGAGGACGAGCTCATCACAGCATTAGCCCTCCCCTATGCCGGTAAGAATGTGATTATACGCTCTTATAAAGTTTCAAAACGCAAGGATGTAGATATATCGACTGTTTCGGCAGCCTTTTTACTGAGCATAGATAAGAATGAAGTGATTGAAAATGTAAAACTGTTCTTCGGCGGGATGGCTGCAACAACGGTCAGGGCCGAAGAAGCAGAGAAATACTTAACAGAAAAAAAATGGACTGAAGAACTTGCTGTTCAGGCTTCCCGGATCATCAGGGATGAATTCAAACCCATTTCCGATGCCAGGTCGTCAGACGAAAACAGAAAGATCATTGCCGGCAACCTTTTGATCAGGTTTTGGGAGGACACAGCGAAAACATCATAATGGCAGCACGAAAAGAAAATAGCAGGAGCAAGCCTGAAAGGATGAAATCATCTTCTGACCATAACAGTGCTGTACAGCATGTTAGTGGTGAAGCGAATTTCATTAATGATATCAGCGCAGGTGAAAAAACGCTATATGGCCATATTGTGTACAGCCCCTTTGCTGCGGCCACAATTCACTCCATAAACTTCGAGGAAGCCGGCGGGCTACCCGGTATCCATGCCATATTATCGGCAAAGGATATTCCCGGTGAAAACCAGATGGGGCCGGTAGTAAAAGACGAGCCATGCCTGGCAGAAGACGAGGTGATGTTCATTGGCCAGGCAGTCTTGCTCATTGCAGCAGACAGCAGGCGGGCAGCACTAGCCGCTGAAAGAAAGATAAAGATAGAATACCGGCAAACGGAAGCCGTGCATACGCTTAAGGATGCAATAAAAAAAGATCTGCAGTTATCAAGCCCACGAAAAATTGAAACCGGTGACGTAGACAAGGCTTTTGAGGAATGTGACCATATTCGCAGCGGAGAATTATTTACCGGCCCGCAGGAGCATTGGTACCTTGAAACACAGACATGCCTGGCGATACCTGCCGAAAGAAGGGAACTCAAGGTCCTGAGCTCAACCCAGCATCCGGCCGAAACGCAGGCCATCATCTCCAATGTGCTTGGTATCTCAAAAAATGCCATCTCAGTAGAAGTGAGACGGATCGGTGGTGCTTTCGGGGGCAAGGAAACCCAGGCCAATCATGTAGCCGCATGGGCAAGCCTGCTGGCATGGAAAACTAACTGCCCTGTTAAAATACACCTCGACAGGGATACCGACCAGATCATCACCGGTAAAAGGCATCCCTTCCTTTCATATTATAAGATTGGGTTCACTGAAGAAGGGCAGATCAAAGCCTTTGACGTAGAGTTGAATGCTGATGCAGGCTCCTCTACCGACCTGACGAATGCCATACTGGAGCGTGCCCTTTTTCATGTCGACAATGCATACTTCATCCCCAACCTGAAGGTTGTTGGCCGCTCATGGAAAACCAACAAGCCCTCCAACACTGCCTTCCGTGGGTTCGGTGCACCGCAGGGGATGGTTGTGATAGAGCAGGCAATCGACCGTATGGCAAGATTCCTGGGGAAAGACCCTGCCATGATCAGGAAAATGAATTTTTACGGCGAAACAAATAATAATGTCACTCATTATGGAGAAGCCGTAGAAAACAATAGATTGCACCGCCTGTGGGATAAGCTCACAGAAAGTTCAGCCTACAATGATAAAAAAACAGCGGTGCAAGGCTTCAACCGTGCCAATAAATACAAAAAGAGGGGTCTTGCACTGACACCGGTCAAATTTGGCATATCATTTACCACAACTTTCCTCAATCAGGCCGGTGCACTGGTCAATATTTATACTGACGGCAGTGTGATCGTTAACCATGGGGGAATTGAAATGGGCCAGGGCCTGCATACCAAGATCCGGCGGATCGCCGCCCTGGAACTGGGAGTGGATGAAGAGCACATCAGAATCAGCCCGACCTGCACCGACCTGGTTCCAAATACGTCTGCCACAGCAGCATCATCAGGTGCCGACATAAATGGTATGGCGGTTAAAAATGCATGTTCCAAATTGAAGTCACGCCTGGCTGATGTCTTCATGGAAAAAATTGGCGATACCAGTGTGCCGGACAAAGATCATATCCGATTTAAAAACAACAAGGTGTTCCTGGATAAGAAGAAAGGCATATCAATTTCATTTGAAGAACTGGTGAATACGGCATACCGCGAAAGGATCAGCCTCAGTGCAACCGGCTTTTACCGTACCCCTGACATTCACTACGACCGGGAAAAAGGCAAAGGAAGGCCTTTTCACTATTTTGCATTCGGGATGGCGGTATCCATGGTTGAGGTAGATACCCTGACCGGCCATGTGAGGCTGATGAGTGCCGATATTCTGCATGATGTTGGCGATTCACTGCATCCCAGTATAAACCTAGGGCAGATACGGGGAGGCTTTATCCAGGGCGTCGGCTGGTGTACAACAGAAGATATCAAATATGACGCCAAAGGAATGATGCTCAATCATTCACCTGACACATATAAGATCCCCACGATCATGGATATCCCGGAAGACTTTATTGTGAACCTCATGGATCATGTACCCAATCCCAATACCATCAGGAAAAGCAAAGCTGTTGGCGAACCTCCGTTCATGCTTGCATTCTCAGTATGGCTGGCCATAAAAGATGCCATCAGCGCGATCGACGGGCATAAAACAGAGCCGGAATTTTCATTACCTGCCACAAATGAAGTAATATTGCAATCCGTTGAAAAACTCCGGAAATAATTAAAGGCATTTTATCTCAAGTATATGATCTTTCTGATACTGACAATATTACAATCAACAGCCATCTTTGCTGTAATGAAGCTGTTCAACAGGTTCAAGGTCGACAACTGGCAGGCCATCACGATCAACTACATGATCGCAAGCGCTTTTGGTTTTATCATTTATAAAGGGGAGGTCAATGCTTCCCTGGTACTGGATAAGGACTGGTTTGAATTTGCAATTATCCTGGGGGGCACATTTATCGGCACATTTTTCATTTTTGCTTTGTCGTCACAAAAAGTGGGTGTGGCGCTAACATCGGTAGCAAGCAAGATGTCGGTGGTAATCCCTGTCATTGCAGGACTGTTCCTGCTTCAGGAAAAGATCAACCTGCTTGCAGGTATTGGAGTGGCTGTTGCACTCATCGCATTTTATCTCACTCTTGGAGGGGGCGCCAACAGGTCTTTCCCCCGAAAATATGTGATCTTCCCCCTCTTGTTGTTCCTGGGAAACGGTATCAACGATTCCCTCATGAAGTATTCCGAACATCATTTTGTTGCTGATACCAACGACCTCACTCTCTTTCTGGCAATAATATTCCTTGTCGCCCTGGTGATCGGACTGATTATCAGCACCAAAAGGTATGTAGATCAGAAATACAGCATTTCTTTTCGTAATATCGCTGCCGGTATAATCCTTGGTTTACTCAACTTCGGTTCCACCTTTTATATATTGAAATCTATGGGAGTTTACGAGAGTGCAGTGGTCTTTCCGGTAACAAATGCAGGTATTGTATGCCTCAGTGCACTTGTTGGATTCTTCTTCTTCAGGGAAAAGCTGAGCCGGCAAAACTGGGCAGGGATCATCCTGGCTGTACTGGCTATATTGCTGATCGCCAATGCCTGAAAAATATGATGTTCGAAGATACATATCATACCATCGCTGCCCCATCAAAGGGATTATATAAAGACAAGGGCAGTAAATTCATTGCCCTGGCTCATCCTGTCAGATCAGAAGAGGAAGTGAAAGCGAAGCTTGAGGAGGTACGCAAGGAATATCATGATGCCAGGCACCATTGTTATGCATACGTACTGGGGTTCGACAAATCTGCCTACAGGTATAACGACGACGGGGAGCCTTCAGGTACTGCCGGAAGGCCTATCTTCGGACAGTTGCAGTCGAAGGACCTTACCAATGTCCTGCTTATCGTGGTAAGATATTTTGGAGGAACAAAGCTAGGCGTTTCCGGGCTCATCACTGCCTATAAAACCGCAAGCCGGGATGCGCTGCAAACAGCTGATATTCTAAGCCTCACAGTAAACGATGTTTATGAACTTTCGTTCGAATACCCCTTAATGAATGAGGTAATGCGGGTGATCAAGGATGAGAACCTGAAAATTGATGAACAGGATTTTCAGATAAGCTGCAAACTCACCTTTCAGGTAAGGAAGAACTTCAGCTTACGGGTTTATGAAAGATTCAGCAATATCCATGGTGTAAAAATCACCTATTTAAAAACAATTTGATTTAAGATTAGGGAATATCGATTGAACCGTTAAAAAAAAAGAGAAAAAATTGCATTTTTTCTCGGGGAAAACAATAAAAAAGTATTTTGCAAAATAATAACAAGCATTGTGCTGTTCTCAGCCAATGGCGTGTTTTTCAGAATTATATAGGGTACTGAAACAATGGAAATTCAAGTATCCTTTTAGATACGACATTTTTTTCAATAAGTCAATAGCATATAGTGTTTTTTTTAAACTTTTATTGATTCATATTTGTTAACTATTTTGAATTCCAGGTACAAGATTTTAGATACAGGAAGATTTTGCTCATATTGCTGAATAAACTAATAACGAATACGATAATCTTTAATATTTTCGATTGCGAATGGAAAAGAATGCCATCGAGGTATGGGAAAACTGTCTTAAGATAATTAAGGATAACATCCACTACCAAAGCTTCAAAACCTGGTTTGTCCCTATTCAGGCACTGAAGCTCGAAAATAGTGTACTTACAATACAGGTGCCCAGCCAGTTCTTTTATGAATGGCTTGAGGAGCACTATATCAATTTGTTAAAGAAAACCATCAGGAAAGAACTCGGACAGGACGGTCGCCTGGAATACAGCATCATCATGGATAGTTCATTCCAGTCTAACGATCCTTATTCCATCAAGGTCCCTACATCTAATAAAAGAGCTACTAAGAATCCTGCCGTTCCCATGCCCATCGACATAAACAAAAATGGCGCAAAAGAAATACCCAACCCTTTCATTATTCCGGGGCTGAAAAAGATCAAAGTCAACTCCCAGCTTGTTGACTCATATTCATTCGACAATTTTGTGGAAGGTGACTGCAATCGACTGGCACGTTCAGCCGGTTTTGCAGTATCGGAAAACCCCGGCAAGACCTCTTTCAACCCATTATTGATATATAGCGATGTCGGACTGGGTAAAACCCACCTTGCGCATGCCATCGGCATTCAGGTAAAAACAAATTTCCCTGAAAAAACGGTTCTTTACGTATCTACTGAACAATTCATTGGCCAGTATATCGATTCTGTCAGGAACAACAACCAGAATGACTTCGTTCACTTTTACCAGATGATCGATGTATTGATCATCGATGATATACAATTCCTGGCAGGCAAGGAAAAGACCCAGGATGTCTTCTTCCATATCTTCAATCACCTGCACCAGAATAGTCATCAGATCGTGATCACATCCGATAAGCCGCCGATAGAGCTTAAAGGTATGGAGCCACGCTTGCTTTCGAGGTTTAAGTGGGGACTGGCTGCTGATCTGCAGGCACCTGATTTCGAAACCAGGATCGCCATACTCCAGAAACGGCTTTATAATGACGGGATTGAAATGCCACAGGAAGTACTTGAATACCTGGCATATAGCATTAACACCAATATCCGTGAGCTGGAAGGTGCACTGATATCCATCCTTGCACAATCTTCACTGAATAAAAAGGCAATCACCCTTGAGCTGGCCAAGCAAATGATCGATAAGTTTGTGAAGAGCACATCCAGGGAGATCTCGATCGACTATATCCAAAAGGTGGTGTGTGATTATTTCAACATTTCCCTGGATATAATCAATTCGAAGACCAGGAAAAGAGAAATAGTCCAGGCCAGGCAGCTAGCCATGTTTTTTGCAAAAAAACACACCAAGGCATCCCTTGCCACTATCGGCCTGCATTGCGGCAATAAAGATCATGCCACCGTTTTACATGCCTGTCGTACAGTTAACAACCTGATCGATACCGACAAGCAATTCAGGATATACGTAGAAGACCTTGACAAGAAGATCAAAATGTAATACAGCTTTCATTTCCCCTGAACCACCTTGCAGCTAAACCTTTCGAATCCTATTGAGCATGAAAATACTTTTCGTTTGTTTGGGCAACATTTGCCGGTCACCCCTCGCTGAAGGCATCCTGAAAAAAAAGTTTGAAGAACATGCTATCCGGGGTACCATTCATTCTGCGGGTTTCGAACCTTATCATGAGGGGCAGCACCCCGACCCCCGTTCCATCGCAACAGCAAAGAAGAACCATATAGACATTTCCGGAAAAGTAGCACGCTTATTCAGGCCGGAAGACTTTGACAATTACGATAAGATCCTGGTGATGGACGCCCTGAACTATGCTGATGTGATGCGTACTGCGCGGAATGATGAAGACCGCATAAAGGTAGATTACCTGCTAAACCTTATCAATGAAGGCTCTGATGATGAGGTCCCCGATCCTTATTATGGCGGCCCTGCAGGATTCGACAAGGTCTATGATATGATGGATCGGGCCTGTGACAGGATCGTTCAGGATCTTCCCGGATAGAAACAAGCACCTGCTTTCGCCCTGCCCTTCCGGGGATTTTTGTAATTTCGTTTTACAATCGTTTACATTATGCCCATTCCCGACCTGAATACGATACAACTGGCAGCAGAGCGCATCAAGCCATATATACACAAAACACCGGTGTTGAGCAGTACCGGTATCAATGAGATCACCGGGGGGAACATCTTCTTCAAATGCGAGAACATGCAAAAGGCCGGCGCTTTTAAGTCACGTGGCGCTTGCAATGCAGTCTTCTCCCTCACTAAAGATCAGCTAAAAAAGGGTGTTGGCACACATTCCTCAGGTAACCATGCCCAGGCACTTGCACGAGCCGCCTCGCTGCGCAACACAGATGCATATATTGTCATGCCGGAGACCTCGCCAAAAGTGAAAGTAGCAGCCGTGAAGGCTTATGGAGGCAAGATCACTTTTTGCAAGCCGACCCTGCAGGCCCGTGAAGAAACGCTGCAAACTATCATCAGCAATACAGGGGCTTTGGAGATACATCCCTACAACGATTACAGGATCATTGCCGGGCAGGCTACAGCAGCCATGGAGATGCTGGAAGCGATGGGCAAGGTGGATATTATCATGGCTCCTGTTGGCGGAGGCGGATTGCTCAGCGGCACTGCCCTGAGCACAAAATACTTATCACCGGAAACCATGGTGATCGCTGCAGAGCCTGAGATGGCGGATGATGCATACCGCTCTTTTCATGAAGGCAGGCTCATCCCGTCAGAAAACCCACTTACCATTGCCGACGGCCTGCTGACCTCCCTCGGCAGCCTCACCTACCCCATCATCACAGAATATGTCGATGACATTGTAACTGTTAGCGAAGAGGGCATCATACGGGCCATGCGACTTACCTGGGAACGAATGAAAATAGTAATAGAACCATCAGCAGCAGTGCCCCTGGCTGCCATACTGGAAAACAAAGTAGAAGTAAAAGGGAAGACAGTCGGGATCATACTTTCAGGGGGGAATGTTGACCTGGATAGCCTGCCGTGGCTGGAAAAAGAATAAAAGTATCGAATATCGAATATGAAAAAAGGCAATTTATATTTAATCCCCACATTACTCGGCGACAGCCCTGTGGATGATGTTCTGCCGGGAAGCATGAAGAATATTCTCGGGAATATCAAGCATTTCGTTGTCGAGGATCTGCGCACAGCAAGGCGTTTTCTGAAAAAGCTTGACAAATCGACTGATATTGATTCATTAAGCTTTTATCTGCTCAATGAGCATAGTGTTTCAGAGGATTTACCGGATATGTTAAAACCATTGAATGAAGGACAAGACCTTGGCCTCATGTCGGAGGCAGGTACGCCCTGTGTTGCGGATCCCGGAGCATCCCTGGTGTCGCTTGCACATGAAAACAATATCAGGGTCATCCCCCTAAGCGGCCCTTCCTCCATCACCCTGGCCCTGATGGCTTCAGGCTTCAACGGACAAAACTTTGTGTTTCACGGATATCTGCCTGTCGATAACAGAAGCAGGGCCACAGCCATTCGAAAACTTGAGCAGGATGCTTACCGCAAAGATCAAACACAGATCTTTATTGAAACCCCATACCGCAACATGAAAATGTTTGAAAGCATCATGGGAAACTGCAGTCCGGAAACAAGGCTTTGCGTGGCTGCAAACCTCACCACTGCAGATGAAATGATCAAAACCCTCCCCGTGGCAAAATGGAAAAAAAATCCGCCGGCCATTAATAAACAACCGGCGGTATTCCTTCTTTATAAATAGTACAACCTATCAGGTACTACTGAAATCTGAAATCTGAAGTCTGAAATTTGAATTCATATTTCAGACTTCAGATTTCAGATTTCAACTATCTTAATGCTGACGTCCTTCATCCCCATGCACATGCCCGTGCTCGATCTCTTCGGGTGTAGCTTCACGAATATCAAGGATCTCTCCCTTGAAGTGGAGGTTGGTACCCGCAAGAGGATGGTTGAAATCCATCTTCACTTTGTCGTCTGA
>DAOVZP010000384.1 GCA_030635045.1 Bacteroidota bacterium
TAAGCTCCCTGAGCAACAGTCTTCCGATCCTTCCAAAGCCATAGAGGATAACATCCCTGGGCTCCTTATAGGTCTGCCCTTTACCTATCCCGTCTTTCAGCTTATCCTCGATAAATGCCCTGGCATCACTGTAGTTGTCTTTCTCTTCTAACCACTCCTTGCCAAGTTTACCAATATCCAGCCTTGCATTCGTAATATCAACCCCGGCTATTGCCCTGGCAAGCAGCAGCGAGTTACGGATATCGAGTTTGTAACCAAAAACATTAATGGCATAAGAATGCTTGTTAAGCACTACGCTTGCACTACGGTCGATCAACTGGCTTCGGAACAGGATAAGCTCTACGTTCCTGTCGAGGAAAAGCGTCCCCAGAAGACTTACAAATTCCAAAGCAACTTTTTCATCATCGATCCAGCTTTTCAATGATGTTTCAAAACGATTTAATCCCATAATCAAAAATGTTTATTAAGGTTCATGAAATTATCAGGATACGCATACTTTTCCACCTGATCTCTTTGAATCTCAAAAGTATAAAAAAAGGGATAACAAAATAAATTTTGCCATCCCTTTTTTATCGACTATTTTTTCTTATTCGCCGAGGTATGCTTTCAGCAGCTTACTTCTTGAGGTATGTTTCAGGCGTCTGATCGCCTTTTCCTTGATCTGCCTGACCCTCTCTCTGGTAAGGTCAAATTTGGCACCGATCTCTTCAAGGGTAAGCCCGTGCGCCATTCCGATCCCATAATAGAGATTGATTACGTCACGTTCTTTATCCGTAAGGGTTGCCAGCGAACGCTGAATCTCCTTGTTCAGGGATTCGCGCATCAGGTCACTGTCGGTCTTTGGAACATCATCACTGATGAAAACGTCGAGGAACTTAGTATCTTCTTCCTGGTTAAGAGGGGCATCGACCGAAACGTAGCGTGTGGTGATCTTCATAGCTTTATCCACCTTGTATTCCGGCAATTCCATCAATTCAGCTATCTCATCAACAGATGGAGCTCTTTCAAACAGTTGTTCAAGGCGTGAAGTGGCTTTCTTGATCTTGTTGAGCGATCCGACCTGGTTTAGCGGGAGCCTGACAAGCCTCGACTGTTCAGCAAGCGCCTGCAATATAGATTGGCGTATCCACCATACCGCATAGGAGATAAATTTAAACCCCCTTGTTTCATCAAAGCGTTTGGCTGCTTTAATAAGCCCCAGATTTCCTTCATTTATGAGGTCAGGCAGGCTGAGCCCCTGGTTCTGGTATTGCTTTGCAACAGAAACCACAAAGCGTAAATTGGCCTTTGTAAGTTTTTCCAGTGCCATATGGTCACCGGAATGGATCTTTTTTGCGAGTTCAACTTCTTCTTCTGCAGTAATAAGTTCTTCTTTGCCTATATCCTGCAAATACTTATCGAGAGAAGCTGTTTCACGGTTAGTTATGGATTTTGTGATTTTTAATTGTCTCATATTCTTCTGCCTCCAAATCTAATATCCCCAGACAAATAAATGTAATCATCTCGCGGGAAACATGCAAAGGTACAAAATTAAAGCCCTTTTTGAAAGTCTTTAACGGAGAAATTTTCAAAAAAATTGTTAATTATTTAAAAATAGTCTAAATTATAATCCAAATTCGAAAGTTACACGCATCCCGTCAGGATATTCGCCTGAAATTTTAACCCGTCCAACATTCTCAGAGAGTGCAGATTCCAATTCTGACTTTGAATTCACGGCGTATCCGTTCACACTTGTCAGGATAAATCCTGTTCTGATCCCTCCCTTGTTCATAAGTCCTTCATCAAGGCTGACTACTTTCAGTCCGCCACGCAGGTCATAGGTATTTCTTTCTTCCGTCGACAGGGGACTGAAGGTGGCACCCAATCGTTCATTAAAGAATTCATCTGTCCTGCTGACTATCCTCGTTGAACCATCTTCGGTTCGCAGTTCAACATCAAACGACCTGGATGTTCCGTTCCTGATGATCCTGACTTCTAGCTGCTGGCCCGGGCTATGCTGGCCTATCACCTCAAGCAGTTGTGCCAGGCTATTCACTTCCATACCGTCTACATGAGTAATAACATCACCGATCTCGATACCTGCCTCCATGGCACCTCCATCTTCTGCGAGCCCGTCAATATATACACCCCTGATCTCATCGAGATTAAGATCGTTGGCAAAATCCTGGTCGATCTCCCTGATCACCACACCTATATATGCTCTTTGCACTTCTCCATATTCTCTCAGGTCGGCAATTACTTTTTTAACGATATTAACAGGTATTGCAAATGAATACCCCTGGTAATAGCCTGTATTCGAAGCTATTGCCGCATTAACACCTATCAGTTCACCCTGCGTATTCACCAGAGCCCCTCCGCTATTACCCCTGTTAACGGCAGCATCTGTCTGTATGAAAGATTCAATGGCTCCCTGGCCTCCCAGGATATTGATATCCCTTGCTTTTGCACTTACAATGCCGGCCGTAACCGTTGAAGTAAGGTTAAAAGGGTTTCCCACAGCAAGCACCCATTCCCCTACCCTCACCAGGTCGGAATTCCCGAACTCAATATACGGCAGGCTGTTAACATCTATCTTCAGCAAGGCA
>DAOVZP010000105.1 GCA_030635045.1 Bacteroidota bacterium
GGAAATATCCTGTCTTTGTCAGGTAATATTTATCATCTTTTACCATGACCATCTCCATGCTCAACCCCGCCTCGAGGAGTACCAGTGTGCCGTATTCAGAAATGCCTGCATGTACGGCAATTTCTTCAAGTGTACCACCTTCCTTATTTCTTCTCAGGTAGCTCAGGATCCGGAAATCACGCAATGCTTTTGCAGCCTGGAACATAATTGGTGCAAATGCGATCTTCTGAGCGTCGCTTTTCGCCTGCAAGGCAGATTTATTATCGTCACCGTAATTTCGTGCCATTAATATGTGTTTAATTGTTAATCCGTTTCTTCTTCCCAGAACCTGTGGTAATTGAACCACTGCAGGGGGTATTCCCTGATGATACGCTCCATCTGGCAAATATAATCCTTAATCATTGGGCGAAGGTCATCTTCACTGATCGACCTTTTTGATGTTGTTTCATATCGTTTTGCCGGAGTAGCAATGAAATGATAGTGCTTGCCGGTTTCTTTAACAGCAAATACAAAAGTAACCGGAGCCCCGAATCGTGCAGCAAGATAAAAAGGGCCTTCGGGGAACAATGCTTCCTTGCCAAGGAATTCATGCCTGATGGTTTTGGAACCCTCGATATACCGGTCGGCATGAATCGCCACCAGCTCTTTATTCTCAAGTGCATTTTTGATGGCGAGCAGGTGAGAAAGGTCTTCTTTTATGGGTATCACATGGAGGTTTTTATCCGATAGGACATCATCCATGTAATTTTTGATCTTCTGATGTTCTTCGTCGAGCATCACAATATTAAATCGTTTGTCGACCCTGTAAAGGAAATTACCGGCAATCTCCCAACTCCCGATGTGGGCACTGATCAACAGTCCGCCATCCTTCATATTTCGCAAATGCTCTTCTCCATCCCAATGATAGGAAAAACGTTTTCCGAGACCGGCCATCACAGCCACCTTATCGATCAGTACCTGCCCGAGTACATAATAATTCCTGTATATACTGATACGGGATTTCCGGTTTCCATAGCCCAGGATTTCCCTGAAGTAATACAGCATGTGCTTATTCGATGTGCGGGAGAAAAGAAAAAAGTAAAATGAAACAAACCTGAGAAGAAAGTAAGCAGGTCTGAGTCCAAGAGTTTTCAGGATGTATACGAAGATCCGGTAGCCTGTGAGTCCGCCCCGGGTTTTCCCGTCCCAGGTTGACATTTATTATTGGTTAGAAAGTTGACGTTGATAAATAAACTCATGGAACTGTCCGAGAGTCCTTACATTGATCATGTCTTCCCCCTTTAATTTAAAGCCAAATTCCTTTTCTATGATCACAACAATATCGACAAAATCAAGGCTGTCGATACCCAGGTCGCTCCATGTAGCATCGGGCTGAATAAGATCATCCTCTATTTCAAATTCCTCTACAAGAAAACCGTTAATAATGTCAACGACTTCAGTCTTATTCATAGTACTAATATTTATGCCTGTGCATTCAGGGCATAAAAGTACTAATTATTCTTAACATTTTTTGATGATAAGCGTTGAATTTGTTCCTCCAAAGCCAAATGCATTTGACAGGAATACATCGAAACCCTGCTCAATGGTTTTTGGGGTGATGTTCAGTTTTGCAGAGTGTTCATCAGGGTTTTCGAAGTTGATATTCGGAGCAATAAAGTCGTTATTCATCATCAGCAATGAATAGATCACCTCACTGGCACCGCCCATCCACATTTCATGGCCGGTCATTGATTTTGTTGAGCTGACATATGGTTTTGTGCTGCCAAAAACCTCATTTATTGCTTCAGCCTCTTTACCATCACCAACAGGAGTGGAGGTTGCATGGGCGTTGATATAGCCGATATCTTTTATGTCAATACCCGCATCCTGTAATGCAGTATTTATGGCCTTTACCGGTCCGGTAACATTCGGAACAGATATATGATCACCATTGGAAGAGAATCCGTAACCAATTACTTCACCAAGGATCCTGGCCCCACGCTTAACAGCTGAGTCATAGCTTTCAAGGATGATTGTTGCGGCACCTCCACTGGGAACAAGCCCATCGCGATCGCGGTCGAAAGGCCTCGAAGCTTTTTCGGGGGCGTTATGCCTTGTCGAAAAAGCACTTAAGCCATCGAAGCTTCCCATTGATTCAGGGTTTATCTCTTGTCCACCTCCGGTGATGATGCAGTCCTGTAGTCCATGCCTGATAAGGAAATACCCCATGCCAAGGGCGTGTGAACCACTCGCACATGCTCCGCTGACAGTGAAGTTTATCCCCCGTAATTTGAATATCACGGAAAGGTTCATGCTGATGGTTGAATTCATAGACTGGAAGATAGAACCGGATCCCAGAAGGGTGGTGTCTTTCTTTTCTCTCATCAGGTCGATAGCGTCGATCACGGGTACAGATGAGCTGTCATTGCCATAAAGAATTCCGGCTTCGGTCTGTTCCAGGTAGTCCTGGTCGATCCCTGCATTTTTCAGGGCTTCGAGGGTTGCAACATATGCATATTTGCCTTGTTCAGGCAGTCCAACCCTGGAACGCCTGTCTAAAATGCCTTTCAGGTTCGGGCTTTCGATCATCCCTGTCAGCAGGGAACGATACCCCAGGGTTTTGCGCTCCTCATCGAGCCCGATTCCCGACCTGCCATGGTATAATGAGTCACGGACCTCATCAAGGGTTTTCCCGATAGTGGAATAAATCCCCATTCCTGTTATAACAACACGCTTCATATTTCTTTTAATGGCTTTCGCGGTAAATTGTTCAAAACTACATTAAAAATCATGTACTGATACCTCCGTTAACAGAGATTACCTCGCCCGTGATATAAGATGCATTTTCCGAGGCAAGAAATGCCACAACGGCTGCAACCTCCTCCGGCTCACCGAAACGCCCGATGGGGATGAGTGCCCTGTGCTGTTTTTCGTCAAGGTCTTTCGTCATATCAGTACGGATAAAACCCGGTGCAACGGCATTTACAGTTACTTTTTTCCTTCCGATCTCCTTGGCCAGTGCTTTGGTGGCCCCGATCACGCCTGCCTTTGCTGCGCTGTAATTGGCCTGCCCGGGCATGCCGTCTATCCCCGACAAGGAAACCACATTTATTATGCGTCCGAATTTGTTCACGATCATATCCTGGAGCAGGGGGCGGGAAACATAATAAAAACTGTTCAGGTTGGTGTTGATGACCTTACTCCACTCTTCGGGTTCCATCCAGATCATCAGGTTATCCATGCGGACCCCGGCATTGTTTACCAGGACCTTTATATATCCATCATCCTGATGTTGCTTTTTCCAACTTTCCAATGTGCCGGCCACACTTTCCGGATCAGAAATATCAAATTGAAGCAGTTCGCCACTGCCGCCTGTAGCCTTAATGGCTTCCAGGGTGTTTTCCGCTTCATCATTGTTGGAGCGGTAATTGATCAATACATGATATCCCATTTCTGCAAGGCTGATGCAAATAGCTTTGCCTATACCTCGTGAACCTCCGGTGACAAGTGCATAATCCATTGTGATACTTTTTATTTCAGGCCGGTATCGTTTGACTTGATGAATTTTGTGATACGCCTGATCTCATTAAACTTCGGACTGTCATCCCTGAAAACGGGTACGATCTTCCGAAGGGTTGTATATACAGCTTTGGTAGCCGGTGATAATTTCTCTGCGAAATCAAGATAATCAATAGCTTGCAGCAGCGCGATAAGCTCGATGGCAAGCACCTCAAAAGTGTTGTCGATCACCTTATTTGTCATCAGGGCTGCATTGGTACCCATACTCACAACATCCTGGTTGTCGTTATTGGTGGGGATGCTGTGTATGTACATAGGATTTGAAAGCGCCTGGTTTTCTGCCACGGTTGATGTTGCCGTAAACTGAACGCCCTGCATTCCGAGGTTTAAGCCAAGGGTGCCTAAATTAAGAAATGGGGGGAGCTTGTTATTAAGCTTATCATTCATAAGAAAATTCAACTGTCGCTCGGAAAGCATGGAAAGCTTTGTGATGGCAATTTTGAGTTTATCCATCTCCAGGGCAACATAATCGCCATGGAAATTACCGCCATGATTCACGCTTTCATCCCTGTAGTCGATAACCGGGTTATCATTTACCGAGTTTATCTCATCCAGGATAACCTTTTCAGCATTGTTGATGGTATCCAGCACCGGCCCCAGTATCTGGGTGATGCAGCGAAGCGAATAATACTCCTGTATCTTCTTAGAGAAAACCTGTTCTTCATCACCGTTTCCGTTAAAAAGGTACTCTGCTCTTTTCCGCACCAGTTTGCTGCCTTTAAGTAATTTTTGCAGACGATCGGTAATCTCATTCTGGCCTTTATGCAGCTTCACCCGGTTCAGCTCATATGAATAATGATCATCATATGTTTCTACCACCTCATTGATCATGGCTGAAGCCATCAATGCCCAGTCGAGAAGTTTACAAGCTTTGAGCACACTCAGGATGCCAATGCCTGACATACATGATGTTCCATTTACCAGTGCCAGGCCTTCACGAATATGTACTTTTGCAGGCTTGAGGCCGGCTTCTTCGAAAACGGTGGCTCCCTGATGGATAAAGTTTTGATAAAACATATCACCTTCGCCAATAAGGCAAAGCGCAAGATGTGCGAGCTGAACAAGGTCACCGCTGGCACCTACACCACCATGTTCGGGGATAATCGGGATGATGCCATGGTTAAT
Source organism: Bacteroidota bacterium (assembly GCA_030635045.1). Taxonomy (GTDB): domain Bacteria; phylum Bacteroidota; class Bacteroidia; order Bacteroidales; family B18-G4; genus B18-G4. The sequence continues at coordinate 4,684 of DAOVZP010000105.1, forward strand.
AAAATCTTTCAACAAGATGGGGATCTCAGGATGTATCCCGGAATAGCCCTGCATGAAATTGTTGAGTCGGGCGATCAAAAGGGCTTTTACTGCCCTGTTTGGAATGTTTTCGCCCGATCCCGAAGCATGACTGCGGATGAGATTATATTGCAGCTGGATCTGGTCTTCCCTGTTGATCTTGTATTGTGCCATGGGCCCCAGGCCGGTGTTGATGCCATAAATGATCTTGTCCCGGGCAAAGTTTTCAAGGAATGAATAACTTTTCTCAACCTCATCCAGGGCCGTATCATCCAGTTCAACCTTTTCTCCCCCGAATAATAATTTGTAAAAATCGGCACTATCCAATTTCCTGCCACCAACGATCACCATGCTGCGTATTTTTTTTATTCGATAAGCTAAATTTACTTTAATAAAGCAATAGGCGGGCAAAGTTAGTGATTTTTACAAATAATATTGGTTTTGGCAAGCTGTTTGAGTGCAGAAAGCCCCCGACTGTGTTATTATAGAAAGCAATAGCGGCCTTCTTTATCCACAGTGAAAGCGGGTAAAACATTATTCATTTCAAAATAGAGGTATGCCTCTTCAAGATTGTTCCAGAAGTCGATCATATTCTGATCTTCGGCTGATTTTTCTTTCAGCCCGGCATAATACTCACCTGTCATCTTGCATGGAAAAATGTGGACCGGAATGTTTTGCTGCCCATTGTTGGCGGCCTCTACAGCAAGGATATAGATCTCCTTGATCCTGTCGTCGGTCATGGGCAGGCATCCAATGGTAACGCATGATCCGTGAATAAAAATTTCACCACCCGGATGACTTTTATCTGAAAGGACCCTATCCGATTCATTCGGATAATTAATGCCCATGGAAAGGTGGAACTGGCTCCATGGGTTGAAGCGGTCTATGTGATAACATCCTTCAGGGATCTGCCTGTCGCCCTGTTTCCTTTTAGGCCCCGCCTCCCCTGATATCCTGCATATGCGATATTCCTTAAGCAGCACAAATTGCTCATGCAAACTGTCGCGCCCCCATACTTCCATCATATTTTCATGCTTAAAAGCCCGGATGAAAATCTGAAGAGAAAGCAAATCCAGGTCATTTGCCTCAAGCAGGGCTCTCATAATTATCTCTTTTTCTTCATAGGCTTTAAGCACTCTCCCATTCTGCATTTGGATTTCTTTAAAATCCTGGGCATACAGGGAGTTAATGATCGCGAATAATGCAATTAGCAAGATTGTTTTTCCTGATAACATATTTTAAGAAAATGGTGGAGTAGAGGTTGTATAGGGATAACGGAGGAACAGGGGGAAAAGTACTTAGAGTACTTGAAGTACTTGGAGTACTTAGAGTACTTGGAGTACTTGGAGTACTTGAAATACTTGAAGTGGCTAGAATATTTCCAGCCTTACCACTGCCGATCCTTGTGAGCTTGTCAGGCGTATGAAATAGATACCTGCAGAAAGATCGCCCGGTAGTTTAAAGCTTTCCTTATGTGGGCCGGCCTTACTGTTTTGCTTTTCTGAGAGGACTTCAAGGAGCTTGCCGTTTATGGAAAGCAATTCGATGCTGAGCTCTTCATCCTTCTCCAGGGTATATTCGAGATTTATGTTGTTACCGGTCGAAACAGGGTTTGGAAATAC
>DAOVZP010000364.1 GCA_030635045.1 Bacteroidota bacterium
ATAAAAGTTCTTTCAGGGGATATGATGCAGGCAAACACCTGAAATCGTTGCTTGGATGGGCCTCCGGTGGTAATGGAAACAATCTTTATGGCTTTAAAGCACTGGCAGCCGGATATTGGGAGTCAGGGTTTGCATTTACCGGGGAAGGGGAGGAAACCCATTTCTGGAGCTCTGTACACGATAGCGGGCATAATGCTGACAGCAGGGCACTTCAATATGATAAAGATGGAATTTCCAGGACATATCAATGGGAAGAAGCTGCTTTTTCTGCAAGGTGCATCAAGGATTAATATGATAGATTATCAGAAATTTTATAGAACATGCATAGATTATATATTCTCATATTGATGATCGGCCTTTTTGGGTGCAATAATATTAGTGAGGAATCCCGCAAGCCTGTTATCGGCCTTAGCATACTTCCTCAGAAATATCTTGTTACCTCAATTGCTGATACTTTAGCAGACGTAGTTGTGATGGTGCCTCCGGGGGCCAGCCCTGCCACCTGGGAAGCCACCCCGGCGCAGATGAAGTCGCTGGGGGATGCGTTGATATATTTCAGGATCGGGCATATCGGCTTTGAAAAGGCGTGGATGGCAAAGGCCGCTGAGATAAACCCGGAAATGAAGATAACAGACCTTTCGGAGAATCTGACATTACGCGGGATGTCATATGATCATGGAGACCACTCACATAGTGGCATCGATCCACATGTCTGGATGTCGCCCGGCAATATGGAAATAATGGCAGGAAAGGTATTTGATGAATTGCTAAAGCTCTTCCCACAACACAAAGAGCTCCTTGAAAGGAATTATTCAGCTTTACTGGTTGAAATAGAAGAAACAGGGCAGTTTGCAAGTGATCAGCTATCAGCATATAAAGGTGAAACATTTCTTATCTTTCACCCGTCATTGGGCTATTTTGCAGATGATTACGGACTGCTTCAGGCCGCTATTGAAAATGAAGGAAAAGAGCCGTCTTCTGCGCATATGATCAAGATCATCGATATGGCCCGGTCGAAAGGGATAAAAGTTATCTTTGTTCAGCAGGAATTTGACAGGCGAAATGCCGAAATAATTGCAAATGAAATTGAAGGACAGGTGATAGAGTTCGATCCATTATCAGAATCATGGCCTGATGAAATAAAAAACTTAAGCCTCAGCTTGAAAAACTCATTTCAGAAATGAAGGATATTCTCCTTAAGATTGAAAATGCTACTGTAAAACTGGATGGTGTTAAGGTGCTGGATGATGTTAACCTTGAGATCAGGGAAAATGACTTTATAGGGGTTATAGGGCCTAATGGCGGAGGCAAAACAACACTGGTAAAACTGATCCTTGGCCTTTTGAAACCTGACAAGGGAAAGGTCATTTACCACATACCCCATAACACGCGACACAGCAAGATAGGCTATCTCCCGCAGGTACATGCATTCGATAAAAAATTCCCTATCCTTGTGCAGGATGTCGTTCTGTCTGGTATATCCGGAAACAAAAAACTGCTTTCCAGACATACTAAAGCTGAAAAGGAAATGGCTGTATTCTGGATGGACAAGCTGGGGATCGGGCACCTAAAGCGCAAATCAATCGGTAATTTGTCGGGAGGGGAGATGCAAAGGGTTTTTCTCTGCCGCTCATTGATATCCGATCCTGAACTTATCATCCTCGACGAACCTGATACTTATGTCGATAATCAATTTGAAAAAGAGCTGTATGAAGAACTGAGGGAATTGAATGCACGGATGGCAATATTGCTGATATCCCATGATGTTGGTACAATCTCAACTTACATCAAAAGCATTGCATGCGTAAATAAGCAATTGCATTATCACCCTTCAAATATAATCACGGAGAAACAGCTTGCTTCCTATAATTGTCCGATCCAGATGATCACACACGGAGATGTTCCGCATACAGTTCTGGGTAAACACGACCATGAACACTGATGCTTGAACTGCTTACATATGACTTTTTCAGGAATGCACTTATGGCAGCAGTGCTTGCAGCTGTGAGCTGTGGTATCATCGGGACATACATTGTCTCCAAACGGATAGTTTTTATCAGCGGTGGTATCACCCATGCCTCTTTCGGGGGCATTGGAATGGGATATTTCTTTGGCATCAACCCGATACTTGGTGCAGCTGTATTTGCAGTTTTATCGGCATTGGGTATAGAATATGCATCACGGAAAACAGATGTCCGTGAAGATTCGGCTATTGCCATTTTATGGGCTCTCGGTATGGCCATCGGGGTTATATTCGTATATATGACACCGGGCTATGCTCCCAATCTGCTGTCGTACCTGTTTGGGAATATCCTCACGGTAGGATCTACAGACCTGTTCCTGCTGCTGGGATTATGTGTTATAATCCTGATATTCTTCGCCCTGCAGTTTAAAAACATACTGTATATCGCTTTCGATGAAGAATATGCGAGGGCAAGAAGGCTTCCGGTAAACCTGATAAAATATATCATGATCAGCCTGGTGGCACTAACCATTGTCTTCAATATTCGTGTGGTGGGTATCATCCTGGTGATCTCCCTGCTTACCATCCCGCAGACCATCGCCAACATGTTTGTGAAGCGGTTTTTTAACATAATGGTCTTATCGGTACTTATTGCACTATTGGGAACCGTCTCGGGGCTTATTTTATCCTATCTTTTCGACATCCCCTCCGGGGCTGCGATTATTTTCTTTCTGGTAATTTTGTTTTTCCTCGCCAGGTTGATGCGTTGGATTAGTAAATAGGGGGTGCGGGGGACATGGGACGAGGGACGGGGGGTATAGAGTTTCA
>DAOVZP010000186.1 GCA_030635045.1 Bacteroidota bacterium
GCCGGTGGCAACGGAAACGGGAAACTGGATCCGGGTGAAACCGTTGATCTGACCATTACAGTTAGTAATGATGGATCTTCAGATGCCGACGGGGTAGCTGCCCTCTTGTCTTCTACAAGCGAGTATATCACCATTGATGAGGCCAGTATGAACTACGGGCCGGTAGGAGCCGGTAGCTCAGAAGAACAAATATATGTTGTAACAGCCGGATCAGATGCACCGGCAGGACATTCAGCACAGTTCAACCTCGATATAAGCGCAAGCCTTGGTGTTAGCGGCAGCGGTGAGTTTTTTATTATCGTCGGACAGATCCCTGTCCTGGTGATCGATGTAGATGGAAATAACAATTCGGCCGATATAATGATGGATTGTTTCGATGATCTGAGTGTTGGTGCCGACATGGTTGAAGGATGGCCGGATGATATGGGCCTCTATTCTTCCATATTTGTTTGTCTTGGCATTTATCCTGATAACCATGTGCTGACTTCGGCACAGGGACAGGAGCTTACCAATTTTCTCAATAATGGTGGCAGGGTTTACATGGAAGGCGGGGATACCTGGTACTATGATCCGGCAACACCTGTACATGCCTTATTTAACATTCAGGGCATTGAAGATGGTGGTGGCGACCTGAGTACACTCCTCGGGCAGTCAGGGACCTTCACCGATGGCCTGACATTCAATTATAGTGGTGATAATAGCTATATCGACCGGATTAGTCCTACAGGAAGCGCTTTTACGATCTTTACAAACCAGTCGCCTGCCTATAATAATGCTGTCGCTTATGACGAGGGCAATTATCGCACCATCGGTGCTTCTTTTGAATTTGGTGGATTAACTGCTACCGGCACAAGCATTGAATACCTGATGCATCTCTACCTCGATTTCTTCGACATTGAGAGTATCTGGGTTAGCGTACCGGAAGGCGTCAATAATGAAGTGTCAGTCGGACAGCCTTATCCCAATCCGTTCACAGGTGAAACGAACCTGAGTTTCTCACTTGAGGAAGCCGAAAATATCAGCATTGATGTTTACAATATGAGCGGACAAAAGATCAGCTCTCTTGTGAACGCCAACTTTAATGCAGGTTCGCATACCATTAAGTGGAATGCCCGGGCAGAAGGTGTTTCCGAAGGAATATATTACCTGAGAATGCAAACAGAAAATAAAGTGGTCACCCGAAAAGTGATCATGATGAACTAATAAATGTTTAGCTGAAATGGAAAGGGAATCTGGAAAAAAGGTTCCCTTTTTTTATATTCGATACTCGAGATTCGAGATCCGATATGCGAGCCAATTTCGGATTTCGGATATCGGATTTCAGAGGCTCATTTTGAGGTGAGGAGTTTGTTCCAGCCGGCAAACATAACAAACAGCAAACCAATCGTTCCCCAGCTGAAAACGGAGATGCTCCAGAAAAAGTCAAACAGCTTACTGCCAACGACATCATAAATATTACCGCCTATCAACAGGCAACTGATGACAAATACAATTTTAAAGAAAAGGGTCATCTCCCTGAATTTAAATAAGAGGTAAACTACCAGGGGCAGTGTAAAAATGAATGCATTGTAACTTGTAAATGCCAGTAGGGGAATCATGGCAATGAGTATGATATACAGGCGGGCTGCACGATCACTGCCGCCGCTTTTCAAATAAAACCACAGCAGTATCAGGGCGAGAATCAGGATTGTGATCAATTGATAAATAAGCTGGCCGGCTCCGGTCAGGGGAATCAGGGCAAGGGGCGTATACCTTGCGAGTATGGAAAATATCGTGTGATTACCGGCCGATACGAGCTCTTGCTTGTCTCCCAGTTCAATGCTTAGTTCTTGAAACCATGAAGAAAACAGGCTGAAGTATTCCCCGGGATCGGAATAAAAAACCATGGGAGCAAAAAACATCAGGACAGTAAAAGCACTGAAATACAATAACTCCCTGAATCGCCCCATGATGATGAGAAGGGGGATGAAGATCAGCCCGAATGGTTTTATAAAAATACTAATTGCTATCAGGGCCCCGAAACCAGCAGCCTTGTGCTTGTCAAGCAAAGCAAGTGCGTAAACATAGAGGCCGAGGAGTAAAAGATTAACCTGCCCCAGGTGCAATTCCCTGAAAAAATGTGTACCAACAATGATAATTCCCAAAATGAAGCTGGCCGTGATCCTTGAATTCATTGGTAAGCTGCCAAGAAAAACCGTTTTTATTTTAACCAGCACAAATCCTAAAATGATCGTGAGCAACAGCCAGTAAAGGAGTTTGCCGGCGGTGAACCCAAGGGGAATAAATGGAACAAACAATAAGGCAGCTGGCGGTGAGTACTTAAAAACATAATGGAAGTAAGGGTCTTCTTCGACTCCCCTGTACAGATCTCCACCATCTACAAGCCTTTCTGCTGCTCTATAGTACACTTCAAGGTCAACCATTTCCATACGGCCATTGATCAGTTCAGCGCTTAAGCTGCCGGCACTGACCAGCACCAGGAAAATGATCCACATGTAATTATTCCGCAAGAATTCTTTTATGATCACCATTAGGGTTAATGTGCATGAATTTCCTGATAAAGATATGAAGAATTCGTGCTACGAACTACGTGTCAGGCATTATGAAGAATTTGATATTTGAGATTTTTCTGTAACAAATACTTATTTATCCGGTCATGTATATAATGGCTGTTATAAAGAAGTGGGTGTAAATCAGATATTTATGACCCGGTTAACAATTTTTAACAGTCTTCTACGAAAATAATCGTAATAAAACTTGCTTCTACGACGTTTGTCGTATATATTTGTACGAAACTTATCGTAGATAAATCAAATATGATGGCAGAAAAGAAGAACAAACCCACTGAAGCAGAACTTGACATCCTGACTATATTATGGGAGCAGGGGCCAAGTTCGGTGCGGATCGTAAATGTTAAGCTTAACAAAATGCGCAGTGTTGGTTATACCACAACGCTTAAGCAGCTTCAGATCATGCATGAAAAGGGGCTGGTCTCACGCGTTAATGATGGGCGTACACATATTTATACTGCTGAGAGAGGGAAAGAGGAAACCCAGAAACAATTACTCGATCGTTTGCTTGAAGCTGCTTTTGGCGGGTCGGCATCAAAGTTGGTGATGCAGGTGTTGGGAAATCACAAATCGAGCCGAAAGGAATTGGAAGAGATCAAGAAGCTGATCCAAAAACTTGAGGAGGACCATTCATGAATATAATTCAGAATGTCTTTTCAGAGCAATTTATCTATGCCTTGGGCTGGACCCTGCTCCATTCATTATGGCAGGGAGCCTTAATAGGTATACTCATTGCCGGTGCGATGGTCTTTCTGCACAGGTATACGGCAAGATTGAGGTATTTTATTTACAGTATATCCTTATTTCTTGTAGCAGGACTGGCTGTAATCACCTTTATCAGCGCATATTTATCTTTTCAGCCGGAAGATGAAAATCTGGTGTCCGGGGAGAGCTCTGCAATGTATGTTGCGGGTTCTGCTGACAACATCCGGCCGGTTTATGTGCAGGCACAATCCGAAAATAAACTGGGTGCCATTATGCATAATACTGCGGTTTATTGCCGAACCCATATCCCATTATTTGTGACCATATGGCTCCTTGGAATGCTTGCTTTTATGCTCAGGTTTCTTGGGGGTTATGCTCTTGTAAGGCGTTATCGCTACCATCGAACACATGCTGTTGGAGGTGAATGGGGCCGGAAGTTCCGCAAGCTTGCACAGCGGATAGAGGTTAGGGCAAGCGTTCGCCTGTTGGAATCAGCATTGGTCAAAGTGCCTATGGCCATCGGCTATCTTAAACCTGTCGTTTTAATACCCCTGGGAGCATTGAACGGAGTCCCGGCACTACAAATGGAGGCTATCCTGGTACATGAACTGGCTCATATTCGCCGCAGGGATTACCTCATGAATTTGATACAATCACTAATGGAAGCCATCTTTTTTTACCACCCTGTGGTATGGTGGCTTTCCGGAAATATCAGGATTGAAAGAGAAAACATATGCGACGATATCGCAATAACTATAACCGGAAATACTATGGAATTCGCAAAAGCACTAACAAACATTCAGGAACTTAACCTGACAGCTCCCGGGCTTGCAGCCGGATTGAGCGGGAAAAGTAAAAACAGGCTGGTAAACCGAATCCGGCGCATCGCCGATAAGCCAAAACTCCATGCAGGCCTGGCTGAAGGGTTTATTGCTGCCAGTATATTGATGATCAGTCTTATCGGCCTGTCGGCAGCAGCCATGATCACCTATCCGGCCGAGAACCAGTTCAACATACCCTTAAACTTTGATGATAGCGGCAGCGGACTGCCGGAAATCAGTTATTTTTATGAGCCTGTCGTCCTGCCGGATACAACTGAAAAGAAAAAACAGGAAGCTGAAAAGGCTGAACAGGAGCGCATGAAGGAGATTGAGGCGGCTGTTGAAGCCGAACTTAAAGCTGTTCAAGCACAGATGGAGGCTATTGAAACTGAGATGATTCATGTTCAGGCCAGGGAAGCTTATGAGAAAGCAATGCAAGAGGTATATGCCAACCAGGAAGCTTACCAGGCAGAGATGCAAGAGGCCATGGAAGCATATCAGCAGGCCATGAAAGAAGCTCAGATAAATATGCAGGGCGTGCAATGGAACCTGCCCCAGCTCTATCATAGCCCGGGCAATTACCATATCTATGGTGGTGATTCACTGCTGCGGATATATGA
>DAOVZP010000227.1 GCA_030635045.1 Bacteroidota bacterium
AAAGTATACACTAAGGTTAACAACGTTTCACTAAGGCTGCCAGCCAACAGCCTACTGCCTACTGCCTACCGCCTACTGCTAACTGCCTCAGGTACATCTGAATAGTATTCTCCAACCCCAAATAAAGCGCATCACTGATCAGTGCATGGCCGATTGAAACCTCCAGCAATCCGGGAATCTGTTCAGCAAAATACCGGAGATTTTCCAGGCTGAGGTCATGGCCGGCATTGAGGCCCAGGCCGGCTTTATTTGCTACAAGGGCCGCATCGACAAAAGGCTTGATCGCCTTCTCTTTCCCGGCAGGAAAATCATGGGCGAAAGACTCTGTATAAAGCTCAACCCTGTCGGCCCCGGTTTTGGCAGCATTCTCTATCATGCCGGCATCAGTTTCAATAAAAACCGAAACACGAACACCTGAACGTTTGAACTCAGCAATGACCTCGGTCAGGAAGGCTTCATTCTTTATTGTATCCCATCCGGCATTGGAAGTAAGCACACCCGGCGGATCAGGAACCAGGGTTACCTGTTCCGGTTTAACACTGGTCACCAGGTCGAGAAACTCCTTGTTTGGATAACCTTCGATGTTAAATTCTGTTTTTACCACCGGCCTCAGGTCAAGCACATCCTGATAACGTATGTGCCGCTCATCCGGGCGTGGGTGCACAGTGATGCCCTGAGCGCCAAATCTTTCGCAATCGATCGCTGACTTAACTACATCAGGAACATTACCTCCCCTTGCATTCCGGAGGGTGGCGATCTTATTAATATTTACACTGAGCCGTGTCATGGGATATTTGTTTTAGATTATTTCACAAAGCTAAGAATTTACTAAGTTTGTATGACAAAGCTTATTATGAGAGTAGTCATACAAAGGGTCACCGAAGCTTCCGTAAGTATCAACGATAAAGTAAAAAGCGCTATACCTGGCGGATTGTTGATACTCCTGGGTATTGAAGATACAGATGATCAAAGCGATATTGATTGGTTATGCAGCAAGATCTCGAATCTCAGGATCTTCCCGGACCGGGAGGGCATTATGAATCTATCGGTAAAAGATGTTGATGGCGAAATGCTGGTGGTAAGCCAGTTCACCTTGCATGCCAGCACAAAGAAAGGCAACAGGCCATCATATATCAAGGCCTCGAAACCTGATATCGCAATTCCTTTGTATAATTCATTTATCAAGGCCCTTGCGGTGGAAACCGGCCGGGATATCAAAACAGGTGAATTCGGGGCGATGATGGATATACACCTTATCAATAGTGGCCCGGTTACGATCGTTATTGATAGTAAGGCGAGGGAATGATGAGTGCCGAGTGATGAGTGCTGAGTGTAGAAGGAGATACCAGAAGGCGAAGGGCATAGATGATAGAAGAGGTATTGCTCCCCTCCTTCGTAATTCTCATTCTCACTCTTCAATCCACTTCTTCATTCTTCTATCTTCTATGAATAAACCCCTGCAATAGCTCACAGAGAACCAAAACCACACTAATTATATAGGGTAGAAGGAGATACCAGAAGGCGAAGGGCATAGATGATAGAAGAGGTACCGCTCCCCTCCTTCGTAATTCTCATTCTCACTCTTCAATCCACTTCTTCATTCTTCTATCTTCTATGAAAAAACCCCCTGCGATCTCTCACAAGGGGTCAAAACCAAATTAATTAATGAAAAATTTATTTTTTATCTCCTTCTTCTTTTTTACATTCTTTTTTTTCTGATTGGGAAGGACAGCATTTAGCCTTAGTCTGGCAATTTGCTTTTCCATCTTTACAGCTGACCTTGCTTTTATCGCAGGATTTGGCGGACTTCTTTACTTTTCCGTCTGTGCTGGTTTCAGTTTTCTTATTTTTATCCGGATCATCATCCAGTTGAAGATTTACAATTTCACTATTGTCAGCCGAGGCAACTACCGACTGAATGCTCATCGTTCCAAATGCCACAAAACAGGTGAGGGCAATTCCTAATATCAGTTTTTTCATTTCTTAAAAGATTTTTTAGTTAATGTTTTTTACGAAGTAAAAGTAATGCATGTCTGGCGAGCAGTTTGTTAACGCAATGTTAATATCTGTTAATGATTTGTTAATGAACACAAATTGCTTCCCGTATGTTTATATGTCTATGAACAAAAGGAGTGTTTCCATTTTAAGCGGCTTAATGGTATTTGCCATGCTTGGGATTGTTTTCACCCAACTCTTCTGGATAAAGGATGACCTGGAATTAAGGGAGGAACAGGGAAAGATGATGGCCAACCAGATGATCGTCCCTGTCATCCTGTCGATATTTTTTCTTCTGGTCATGAGTACGAGCTTTTTTTTGATCATCAGGGTGATGTTCAAAATGAAAAAATTGTCCCGGGTGAAGACAGATTTCATTAATGACATGATCCATGAATTTAAAACCCCCATTGCAACCATCTCCCTGGCCAGCGAAATGCTTTTAGACTCTGATGTGAATAATTTCCCATACAAGACTAAACGTTACGCCAGCGTAATTTATGACGAAAATGGCCGCCTGCAAAAACAGGTAGAACAGGTACTGCAGCTATCAGTACTGGACAAAGACGAATTCAGCCTGAAACTGAAAGAAGTTGACCTCCACAGGATCATACGGAAAATGGCCGAATACTTTTCGATAGATGTAAAAAGAAGAGGTGGGACTATCATCACTGAACTTGAAGCAGATCATCACCATCTCATGGCATACAAAACTCATCTTAGCAATATTGTTTCCAACCTCATCGATAATGCAATAAAGTATACACCTGAAAGCCCTGAGATAAAAATAAGCACCAAAAATGAAAATGACAGGATAATCCTCATGGTCAGTGATAACGGGATTGGCATCAGCAAGGAAAACCAGAAACACATCTTTAAAAGACTGTATCGTGTCCCGACAGAAAACCTGCATGACGTAAAAGGCTTCGGGCTTGGCCTGTTTTATGTTAAGACCATGGTTGAAGCTCATCTGGGAAAGATAAAGCTTAAGAGTGAACTTAATAAAGGCACAACATTTATATTAGAGTTACCAATAGATCTTAAACAGGAATCCAATGTATAAAGCAACGATTTTATTAGTTGAAGATGATCCCAATCTGAGCATGGTACTCCAGGACTACCTGGAGATGCTTGAATACTCCATCGTTCTGGCCAGGAATGGGGAGGAAGGATTGTCACACTTTAAAAAACAGGATTTTGATATGTGCATCCTTGATGTGATGATGCCAAGGAAAGATGGCTTTTCACTTGCCATGGATATCCGGAAAGAGAATAAGCTTATTCCAATTATCTTTCTTACGGCAAAATCATTGAAAGAGGACAGGATCAGGGGATTTCAGACAGGCTGTGATGATTATATCGCCAAACCCTTCAGTACCGAGGAATTAAGTTTAAGGATCCGGGCCATCCTACGCCGATGCCAATCCGGAAGCGATGGCGAAAACGAAGAGCAGGTAAAGACCTTTGAACTGGGAAAATATATCTTCGATGCCGAAAATATGACCCTGAACGGAAAAGATGGAACACGATCGCTCACCAGGAAAGAAACAGCATTGCTATGCATCCTGTGCAAAAACATGGACAAACTGGTAGCAAGAGATCACATCCTTAAAGAGGTCTGGGGTGATGATGATTACTTCCTGGGAAGAAGCATGGACGTTTTTATCGCCAAACTCCGAAAATATCTCAGGGATGATCCCGGCTTATCCATCACAAATGTTCATGGTGCCGGATTTAAACTGGAAACCTATTAGCAGAAAAGATAGTTTTGAGTTTTGAGTGTTGAGTGTTGAGTGTTGGGTGTTGGGTGTTGGGTGTGAAAACCTTACATGCAACGTCACTTCTGATTTCTGATATCAGATTTCAGATTTCCGATTTCAGTCTCCTGCCTGATCGATCATGAAAGCATATTCCAATGCGACTTCCTTATATCGCTGGAACCTTCCTGATGCACCACCATGGCCGTAATCCATATTGATCCACAGGACAAGCAGCTTATCATCAGTTTTCATATCCCTCATTTTAGCCACCCATTTAGCCGGTTCCCAATATTGAACCTGTGAGTCGTGCAGGCCCGTGGTGATCAGCATGGCAGGGTAATCTTTTGCCTCTACATTGTCATATGGTGAATATGAAAGCATGTAATCATAATAT
>DAOVZP010000102.1 GCA_030635045.1 Bacteroidota bacterium
GAGAGGCTGACTGCCTCCGTTTTCTTTTTATTTTCCTCCTCCCATTTCTTGCGCATAGCTTCCTTTTCAGCTGCTATGACTTCTTCTGCTTGCCTGGTCAGGGCGAGTATCTCCGGTTCATTGATGTTCATGTCTTTCACACGCTGGAGCTTGCTTTCTTTCTCCTGCAGGCTCATGTTGCCTTCATCATTAATGATTGACAGAAGATCTTGCTTTGCAGTTTCCACATTCCTGGCATATTCTGCAGCGGCCTGCTCACGAGCCAGTTTTTTCTTACTCTTGCATCCTGCCATTCCTGAACTCAGGCTCAAGGCGATCATCAGCAGAAAGGTAATTTTAAAGATTCTCTTGATCATCTTATTTTTGGTGTTAACGGTTTAAAAAAGAGCTGTTGCCATTTTTGTATTACAACGCACAAAACTATTTAAAATTTCATTATGAAACAGAAATTGTGCCGAATTAGAATTAACAGGCTTTTGTGGATAATTAGTGTGCTTTTTCAATAAGAAATATTTTCTTGCTAATTTTGCGGCAGCCGGTTGACAGTTGACAGTTGACGGTTGACAGTAAAAATAACTATGAGAAAACTTCATGAAGCAGTAGATTTTCTTCAAAAAGCAGGTTTCGACAATCCCGACCTTGGCATCATCCTCGGCACAGGCTTAAGCAAGATGGTCGACAGTATCGACATCCGGTGCAGGATACCTTATGAGGAGATCCCTCATTTTCCCGTTTCTACGGTTGAGTTTCATCGTGGTGAGTTGATATATGGTGAGTTAGAGGGGAAGATGGTGATGGCCATGCACGGGCGCTTCCATTATTATGAGGGCTACAGCCTGCAGGAAGTCGTTCTTCCCGTCAGGGTGATGAAGCTGATGGGCATCAGGACTTTGCTGGTTTCCAATGCCTGCGGCACCATGAACATGGATTTCAAGAAAGGAAGCCTCATGATGTTGACTGATCATATTAACATGCTGGGCGATAATCCTTTGATCGGACCGAATTATGATGAACTTGGCACACGCTTTCCGGATATGAGCGAACCGTACTCAAAGGAGCTAAATGATATGATGAGGCAGATCGCCGGGGAGCAGGGCATTACTTTACACGAAGGAGTGTATGTCGCTTTTCCCGGCCCCATGCTTGAAACACGTGCCGAATACCGTTACCTCAGGAATATTGGTGCAGATGTAGTTGGCATGTCAACCGTTCCTGAAGCCATTGCTGCCAAACATATGGGACTTCCGTGCGCTGCAGTGTCAGTAATTACAGACGAATGTGATCCGGATAACCTCGCAGTGGCAGATATCAATGATATCCTGAAGACAGCAGCCGTAGCAGAGAAAGATCTGATTGTGCTTTTTGGGGAGATGGTGAGGAAGATTTGATCAGATGCTGGATGCTGGATGCTGGATAAAGTTGGTATGGGGTGTGGGGTATGAGGTATGAGGTATGGGGTATGGGGAACTGCAAATATCGAAAATCGGGTATCGAAAATCGAAAATTAACTTTAAGTACTCCAAGTACTTCAAGTACTTTAATCCAACCTCAACACTTTTCCAGCCGCCACCTTCGAACCTTCCTCCATTTTATTTTTCTTATACAACTGCCTCAACTGAATGCCATAAAGTTGTGAGATATAGTGCATGCTTTCGCCTGCTTTCACCGTGTGCGTGCCGGCTTCCTTGTTCTTTTTGTTTTTCTTTTCGATGTATAGCATTTGTCCTTCTTCCAGCTGCGTCTTTTTATCCACCTCATTATATTTTGGCAGTTGCCAGGAATAGATCTCAAAATCGGCGGCGATATCGGAGAAGTTATCACCGGCAGCAACAAAAATAAATTTTACACCATTGTTGATGTATACCTTCCGTCCGGTTTCCCATATCTCTGCAAGTTCATAGGCTGCAGCTGCAGGATATTTTACAGCTTCAGCTACAACAGCTTCGGAAACTACCGGCTCATAAGGTTTTTCAGTAAGGTATGCGGGCGTGATCCCCTTATCGAATTCGTATAAATTGTTCTCTTCGATGATCTTGATCAGCAGTTGCGGATATTTGGGATTTGTAGCATAGCCGGCTTTTTTCAATCCGCGGGACCAGCCCTTGTAATCCATTATATCAAGTTTGAACAGATCCGCATACCGGTCCCTGCTGGTCAGAAATAATGAATGGTCACGATATGAGTCATCGGGTGATTTATATTTCCTGAAACACTCGTTCTTTGCATCGTCATCCATATGGAATGTCTTGCCGTTCCAACCCTTGTGGCACTTGATGCCAAAGTGGTTGTTGGCCTTTCGTGAAAGCTCGCTGTTTCCGCTGCCCGATTCTAGTATTCCCTGTGCCAGGGTGATAGAAGCCGGTATGCCGTATGCCTCCATCTTGTCCATGGCGACATCTTTATAGGTGAGTATGTAATCCTCAACAGAGATCTTATGTTGAGCGGATAGCGATAACACGCTACATAAAAAAGTAAAAACAATTATGCCTGGTCTGATCATCATCGATTGCAAAAATATCTGTATTGAATTGATATTCCTTCATTATTTAATCGTTTTTATTCACAGGATATTGTTTATTACAGATGCAATAGCCACGGAGACACCGTCTTTCACGCCTTCGGCGGAAAGCACAGGGCACCACAGAAGATAATTCCTTTTTAACTGTGAATCTCTGTGTCTCTGTGCCTTTGTGGCAGAAATTCTAAAAGCTTAACTTTGCAGACGTGGATTTAATAAAACAATATTTTCCGGAACTTACGCCGGAGCAAGACAGACAATTTTCAATGCTTCCGGAATTGTATTCTTACTGGAACGAGCGCATCAACCTTATCTCCCGCAAGGATATCGACAAGCTTGAGGAACGGCATATCCTCCACTCCCTGTCCATCGCAAAGATCATTGATTTTAAGCCGGGGACAAAAATTCTGGACGTTGGCACCGGTGGAGGCTTTCCCGGTATACCGCTTGCCATCATGTTCCCTGAATCCTCATTTCTGTTGGTTGATTCTATCGGAAAGAAGATCAAAGTTGTGAACGAAATAGTAAATGCCCTTGGCATTGCCAATGTACAGGCATTGCAGATCAGGGCTGAGGACGTGGATGGGCGCTACGACTTTATCGTAAGCAGGGCTGTCACAAAATTCCCGGTTTTTCTTAAGTGGGTTAGGGGGAAAATCAGGAAAAAGAATTTCAATACCCTGAACAATGGCATCCTCTACCTGAAGGGGGGCGATATGGAAGAAGAATTGAACAGCATCAATGCACGATATGCCATTTATGACCTGGATATAAATTTCCCTATGGAATTTTTCCACACCAAAAAGCTGGTATATATACCGCTTTCACGTTAAGTTGAAAAATAAAATGTTCAGGTACTGATTGGCCTGTAATATTTTATCTATATTCGCCTTCTCTATTTTTCCGAAAAACAATTCAAATATAAAACTATGACAGAAGCTATTATCAAGTCATTGCGGGACTCAAAAGGAGCCCGATGGGGTGCCCTTGCCGTGGTCTCTTTCACGATGATGACAGGCTATTACATTAACTATGTAATTTCCCCCCTGAAGCCAATTCTTGAGGAATACATGAACTGGAACAGTACCGATTTCGGTATATGGAACGGGGCATATGGTTTCTTTAATGTATTCTTTCTCATGCTCATTTTTGCAGGAATCGTCCTGGATAAAATGGGAGTTCGGTTTACCGGTATCGGTGCAAGTTTATTGATGATCGTTGGGACATTTCTTCAATACATAGCTGTTGCTGAGATTATTCCTGCAGAAGGAATGATATTCGGCCTGAAAACACAGATCGCCATTGGTGCCCTTGGTTTCGGCGTATTCGGAGTGGGCGTAGAGGCTGCAGGAATTACGGTTTCAAAGATCATTGTAAAATGGTTTAAAGGTAAAGAACTGGCCCTGGCCATGGGCCTTGAAATGGCGACAGCCAGGCTGGGAACTGCCATGGCATTGGCGATCCCCCTGCCAATGGCCACTGTATGGTTCGGAACGAAGGCTGCCCCGGCTCTGTCAGCCCCGGTTATGTTGGGATTGGGCCTGCTTGTGGCTGGATTCGTAGCATTCATATGGTACACCTTCATGGACAGGAAGCTTGAAAAGTCTGAAGGGGTCACAGATGAGCACTCTGAAGAAGACGAGTTCAAAATCAAAGACATTTTATTTATCGTTAAGAACAAAGGTTTCTGGCTGATCGCAATCCTATGCGTATTATTCTATTCCGGTATTTTCCCCTTCCTGTATTATGCCACTGATCTCATGGTCAATAAATATCACGTGGATGAAGAATTTGCCGGTTTGATTCCGAGCTTGTTGCCATTTGGTACTATTTTATTGACGCCCTTCTTTGGTAATTTTTATGACCGAAAAGGAAAGGGAGCCACTATTATGATCATTGGTTCTGTGATGCTGCTGATAGCACATACAATATTTGCCATTCCTGCTATCACAAGTTACGTTGTGGCAATTATTCTTATCATATGGTTAGGAGTTACCTTTTCGCTGGTACCTTCAGCCATGTGGCCTTCAGTACCAAAGATCATCCCCGAAAAACAATTGGGGACTGCTTACGCGCTGATCTTCTGGGTACAGAACTGGGGATTGATGGGTGTACCGTTTTTGATAGGCAAAGTACTTGATAATTATTGCCAGATACTGGATGTAAATGGAGAATTCGTGGGTTATGATTATACCCTCCCGATGATCATATTCGCCTCCACAGGCTTTTTTGCGATCATCGTTGCACTGATGTTGAAAGCTGAGGATAAGAAAAAAGGATATGGCCTGGAATTGCCGAACATAGTGAAACAAGATTAGGAACAATATAATTTGATATACAATGAGTGATGAAATAAGAAATCTGGAACCCAAATCATTGTGGGAGAACTTTTATAAGCTCACACAGGTTCCCAGGCCTTCAAAGCACGAAGATGCCATACAGGCCTTTATGATGGAGTTCGGAGAGAATCTGGGATTGGAAACGATCAAAGATGAAGTGGGAAATATTATTATCAAGAAACCTGCTACTCCGGGTATGGAAGGGAAAAAAGGAGTTATCCTCCAGGCACACCTCGACATGGTTCCGCAGAAGAACAGTGGCACTGATCATAATTTCGAGACAGATCCCATCGATACTTTTATTGATGGTGACTGGGTAAAAGCAAGGGGCACAACCCTGGGCTCCGACAATGGTATTGGTGCAGCTGCCGCGATGGCAGTATTGCAGGATACAGAAATGGTACACGGGCCTGTCGAGGGGCTGTTTACATCCGACGAAGAAACCGGCATGACCGGTGCCAATGGCCTTAAAGCGGGCCTGCTGGATGGCGATATACTGATGAACCTGGATTCAGAGGACGAAGGCGAACTCTATATTGGTTGTGCCGGTGGTGTCGACACAGTTGGTGTTTTCAATTATACCGAAGAAGCTGTTTTTGCCAATGCAGCTGCCTTTAAAATCAGTGTGTCAGGGCTTAAGGGCGGGCACTCAGGACTCGATATCCATCTGGGCCGTGGCAATGCCAACCAGATCATGAACGGACTCCTTATGGAAGCTGCTGATAAGTTCGGTTTAAGGCTTGCAGGCATTGATGGCGGAAGTCTCAGGAATGCCATTCCGCGTGAGTCATTTTCTGTTATAGTGGTGCCGGAAGCAAATAAGGATGCTTTCCTTGTATTTGCCGCAGACTATGAAAAGGAAAATCAGGCAGCTTTTAAGGAAGCTGATCCCGGCCTGCAGATCGATGTGGAAGAAACCGATATGCCGGGCAGTGTGATCGATGAGGCAAGCACCAAAGGCTTATACCGGGCAGTGGATAAATGTCCGAACGGTGTGATCGCCTTTGACAAGAATATGCCTGATGTGGTAGAGACCTCGACCAATCTTGCCGTGGTAAAATCGAAAGACGGTACGATAGAAATGGCCAGCCTGCAAAGGAGTGCCATTGATGCCGATAAGGAGAAAATTGCAAAAGCCATCTTCGATGTTTTTACTGAGGCAGGAGCCAGAGCAGAGAATTCAGGTGACTACCCGGGCTGGAAACCCAATGTGGATTCCCCCATCCTGAAGGAAATGAAAGAAGTGTATAAAAATAAGTATGGAAAAGTGCCTGCAGTGAAGGTGATCCATGCAGGACTGGAATGTGGTATCCTCGGGTCTGCTTATCCCGACTGGGATATGATCTCTTTCGGGCCTACGATCAGAAATCCGCATTCACCTGACGAAATGGTGAACATCCCTACTGTTGCGAAGTTCTGGGATTACCTGGTTGAAACCTTGAAAAATATTCCTGCAAAATAATTTGTTATAATTAAAAAAAGGTCTATTTTTGCACTCCCAAAATTCAGCATAA
>DAOVZP010000182.1 GCA_030635045.1 Bacteroidota bacterium
ACCGTTAGATTTGTTTTTTCTTTCTTAAGTATATTAGGGAAATTAATTAAGAGACTCCTGTATGCTGCATTAACTTTAACGAAGGTTTAGGCTTCGAGCCTATTTTGTGTATTAAGGACAGCATACATTTTGAGTTAAAGCCAGAGAGTATTTAGGGTAGAACCCATTATTACGGTTTTAGCCACTCAAGTTGGAGCCTCAAAAAACTTAATAATTATGAAACAAATTTATGGAATTGACTTATCAAAAGAAAAGTTTAACGTAAGTTTTATTGATTTAAAAGGTTTTCTGAAAGACATGGAGGTTAATAACAATTACTCAGGTATTTGTAAATTTCTTGCAAAGATTCAAAAAGATGTTATTCTATGTATTGAATATACAGGCATTTATGGAGACCTATTAGTTTTTCTTGCCAATTGTTTCAATATCTCAATTTGTGCTATTCCTGGCTATGAAATCAAGCATAGTTTGGGAATGCAAAAGGGTAAGAGTGATCCAATAGATGCTTCCAAGATCCGGGAGTATGGAGAGAGATTTAGTGATAAGCTTAAAGAAACAGTGTTTTACTCAGAGCAATTACATGAGTTAAGAGAATTACATTCCTTGCGTGATATGCTTGTAAAACAGCGTAAAATGCTTCAAACTCACGGCAAAGAGAAAAACAGAGCCCCGTACTGTTCTATAAAAGTAAAACTCGTTTCCCAAGAAATATTGAGAACACTGGATAAACAAATTCGTGAGGTGGAAAATCAAATCCAGAAGGTTATTAATGCCGATCCAGAGCTCGCAGAAAATAGCCGCTTAATTCAAAGTATTAAGGGAATTGGAGCTGTTACAGCAAATGAGCTGATCATCAAGACTCATAATTTCAAAAAGATTAATACTGCAAGAAAGGCAGCTTCATTTGCTGGAGTATGCCCTTTCCCAAATAGTAGTGGCAAAATGGTAAAGAAGTCAAAAGTGAGTCCGATGAGCGATAAAAAACTAAAAACCTTATTGTTTTTATGTGCATCCAGTGCTATCCAAAACAATAAAGACATGAAACATTATTACGAAAGAAAAATAGCAGAAGGGAAACCAGGCTATTTAGCACTAAACAATGTTGCTAACAAGCTATTGAGAACGGTATATGCAATTATTGAATCAAAACAGATGTGGGATCCGCTACATATATGTTTGGATCCAAGAGAAGGAGAAAAAAAAGCTGCATAAAAATTTGTTTTTATCAGAGTATACACAAAGTACATCACGAAGTATCACTAAGTATTACAAATAAAAATTTCCCTAATTCATATAGTCCCACGGTCTCAAAGTCCCACAGTCTTACAGTCTCACAGTCCCCCGATCTCTCCTATGCAATCACTTCAATAACAAGCGGAATACTTTCCGGAACCAGGGCTTCACGTTTAAAATTCCCCCACACCCTGATGTCTGAAAATCCTGATTGCCTGACAAGCTGTATCAGTTTCGCCCGGCGTATGGGATACAAATGAATAATGTTCCCGATCTCCCGTTTTTCTGACTTTATGCTAAGCAAGGTTTCAAAATCCAGTAATTTTTTTTCCGGGTGGTATGTATATTTTCTTGTAAACTTTACAAATTCATTTTCAATGGTGGGCAATCCTTTAATGTTTTGATCAATGACCCGGTCGTAATTGATGATCTGTATCATCAGTTTTCCTCCGGGCTTCAAAACGTAATTGGCTTGATCCAGGAATTCTTGCATTTCCTTTTCCGAGCCCAGATGAACCAGGGTATTTCCGAAACAAAGGATCCCATCAAAAGTATTTTTTTGAAAATGCTCACCGATATCAAGCATGCCCAGGGCTTCAAATGATAGATTTTTCAATTTGTTGTCTGCTTTATTTTCAGCAATAGAAAGCATATCGGTATCCGGGTCAATCCCGATCACTTTTTTAAAACAGGATGCAAGGGCGATGCTTAAGCTGCCGGTGCCGCAGCCAATGTCAAGTATTTTTAATTCACTGCCGGCATCGAAGCTGCCTGTTACAAAACCGGTCTGCAGATTGTTAAGCGGGAAAATATGGTCGTAGTACTCTGAAATGCTCTGATAAAAGGCCATGTATGCAAAAATATGAATCTTTAATGAGTATGGATTGGATTAAATCCACAAAATCCTAAATCCTGAAATCCGAAACAATATTGAATATTGAAACTCCAAATTCAAAACTGTTTGGAAATTGATTTTTTGAATTTTGAATTTGTTTCGAATTTAGAGCTTGGAGCTTAGAATTTATCATATATGGGTAACATTTCGCATAAATAATAGTATAAAGTTCTTACAGTATAGTGTTTATGGCTAAGTTTCCTTTTTATAAACAGCTTGATGCGATGGACTGCGGTCCGAGTTGCCTGCGCATGATCGCAAAGTATCATGGCCGCAGCTACAGTGTGCAAACACTTCGTGAACGGAGTCATATCAGCCGTGAAGGCGTGTCGCTGCTGGGTACAAGCGATGCTGCCGAGTCTATTGGCTTCAGGAGCATGGGTGTTCGGATCGGCCTTGATCAGCTTGCAAAAGAATCTCCCCTCCCATGTATTGCCCATTGGAAACAGAACCATTTCGTGGTCATTTATAAGATCACAAAAACACAGGTCCATGTAGCCGATCCCGCCCACGGGCTGATAAAATATAGCAGGGATGAATTCCTGGCTCAATGGGCCAGCACAAAAACTGATGATGAGCCGCAGGGCATATGCCTGCTGCTTGAGCCTACACCGGATTTTTATAACCAGGAGGGAGAGACCAGGGACAAAAAGTCATTTCGTTACCTCTTTTCATACCTCAAGCCATATCGTAAATTCATCTCGCAGCTTGTGTTGGGAATGGTTCTGGGTGCATTGTTGATGCTCATTTTCCCTTTCCTTACCCAGGCCATTGTCGATATCGGTATCTCAAACCAGGACCTGGGCTTCATCACCCTCATACTAATTGCCCAGCTGGTTCTTTTTATCAGCCAGGCCTCTGTTGAGTTTATCCGTAGCTGGATATTGTTGCATATCAGTACACGTGTGAATATTTCCCTTATCTCCGACTTCCTCATTAAGCTGATGAAGCTTCCTATCGGCTTCTTCGACAGTAAAATGATCGGTGACCTCATGCAGCGTATTGGTGACCATACCAGGATTGAAACTTTCCTTACAGTGTCATCGCTGAATGTCCTCTTTTCGATTGTCACACTGCTGATCTTTAGTGTTGTGCTTGCCATCTACAGCCTGAAGATACTGCTGGTATTCCTGATAGGAAGTGCCCTGTACATTGCATGGGTACTGCTGTTTATGAAAAAGCGCCGTGAAGTTGATTATAAGCGCTTCGCGCAGATGGCCGATAACCAGAGTAACCTCATACAGTTGATCACCGGTATGCAGGAGATCAAACTCAACAATTGCGAAAAGCAGAAACGCTGGGATTGGGAGAAGATACAGGCGCGATTATTCAAGGTAAATATCAAGGGACTGGCACTCAATCAATATCAGCAGGCCGGTGCAGTTTTCTTCAATCAGACTAAAAATATTCTAATCATCTTCATCGCGGCTGATTCTGTTGTAAGGGGTGAAATGACCCTTGGTATGATGATGGCTGTGCAATATATCATTGGCCAGCTCAACAGCCCTATCGATCAGATGATCACCTTCTTCCGCTCCGCACAGGATGCTAAGATAAGCCTTGAAAGGCTCGGTGAGATCCACCAGAAGGAGGAAGAGGAAAAACCGGAAGAGCCGAAAGTGTCTTCATTGCCTGCCAAAAAGACTATCAGCATAAGAGACCTCACATTCAGGTATTCAGGTTCGCATTCTGACCCTGTATTGAAAAACATGAGCTTTGAGATACCGGAGAAAAAGATCACCGCCATTGTCGGCCCCAGTGGCAGCGGCAAAACAACACTTGTTAAGCTCCTGCTTGGCTTCTACCCGCCGGAACAGGGAGAGATCAAAGTCGGGGAATTAAACATAAAGAATATCAGTGGCAGGTTCTGGAGGCAGCAATGTGGGGCGGTAATGCAGGATGGCTTTATCTTCTCCGATACCATTGCCCGGAACATTGCCGTTAGCGATGAATACATCGACAAAGACAAGCTTCTTCATTCCGTAAATGTCGCCAACATCCAGGACTTTATTGAATCGTTGCCGCTGGCATATAATACAAAGATCGGACAGGAGGGAACCGGGCTCAGCCAGGGACAGAAGCAGCGCATTTTGATTGCAAGGGCCGTTTACAAGAATCCTGAATTCCTATTCTTTGATGAAGCAACCAATGCCCTGGATGCTAACAATGAAAAGGTGATCATGGAAAAATTAAATCAGTTTTTCGAAGGGAAAACGGCAGTGATCGTGGCACATCGCCTGAGCACTGTTACCAATGCCGATCAAATCATAGTACTGGATAAAGGGCAGGTAATTGAAAAGGGAACGCATGATGAACTTACGAAACTCAAGGGAGCATATTATAAGCTGATCAGGAACCAACTTGAACTGGGCAATTAGGCCCTAACGTATATTAAATGGCAAAAGAAAGCAAAAATACACGCATTGAATTCCGCAGCGAGCCTGTACAGGAGATCCTTGGGAGTGTCCCGTCATGGATCATCCGCTGGGGGACAAGCCTGTTTTTTGTAATCATTGTCCTGCTGCTGGTGGGTAGCTGGTTTTTCAGATACCCTGAAGTTGTTCCTAACCTCAACATTGAAGTTGTTACGACTCAGCCACCTGCTGATGTAGTGGCAAGATCGACAGGAAAGATCGAGGA
>DAOVZP010000338.1 GCA_030635045.1 Bacteroidota bacterium
ATGAGATTTTTGTTCAGGTACCCTGATATGGTTCCTTCAACTTTATACTGGGCATGGGAACTCAGGCTCAGTGATGCAAAAAGGAATAACGTTAATAATAACCTCATTATTAAAAAACTAATCGAATATTGTTTGGTGGCAAAAGTAATAAGGACTGCAGTCCAAACCTACAGATCATAAACGAAAATCTTTCTGCTTGTCGTATCGGTCAACGTAAAGCTGTTCTTTACTTCAAGAAGGATCCTGTATTCTCCCGGAACATCATATTTATAATAAATAGAGGAATCGCTTGAAAAAGGCGTGTCCCAGGTTCCGTCATTTTGCCAGTCCCAGCGGAAAAGCATATCCTCCACAGAAGTATATGGATCAGTACTGCCTCCTGCATTGAAGTAGAATATGGTGTTTACGCTGCTGCTGTCAGGCTCGGCATAAAAGGATGCTGTGGGAGGTACGCTGTCCGCATACACGATGAGGGTATGCATTTCCTGGTCTGTCCATCCTTCTGAGTTGACAACTTCCAGAATAACATTGTAGTGGGCAGCCGCATCGTACTGATGCTCGATACCTTTGTTAAGTGAATACTCTGTATCAAAGGTGCCATCACCATCAAAATCCCAGCGAGCCCTCAGATTTTCAGTGGGATTATTTACATCATGGCTGTCATGGGAGTTGAAAGTAAAAACTTCAGTAAATGGCCCTGTTGCCGGGACAATTGCAAATATAGCCACCGGCGGGTTTTTATCTTCTGTCTTTTCACATGATAGTAATCCGATGGCAGTGATCAGAGCTAGTAAAACAGTAAAGTATCTCATTGGTTAATCTTTTAGGTTAAATTTTAAACTGCTATAAATGACCTGTTGTGGCTGTGTTATAGATCTTGAGGTTTACTCAGGATTTTATGCTTTAAAAAATTTAAGAAGGTGAAATTACAAAGTTTTTAAAGTTATTCCAAATGCAACAACTTAATACAGGGTAGAAATCCACATCCCGTGGGTGTGGTTATGTTTATTTGCTATGATCTTTAACACTGACGAGGGAAGATAGTAGGCTGTAGGCAGTAGGCGGTAGGCGGTAGGCAGTAGGCAGTAAGCAGCATCCAGCATCCAGTATCCAGTATCCCTCATACCCCATACCCCTATCCTTTTAATGTATAATTTTGAGCCCATTGTTTCCTTTATTATTGAAAATGCAGTAATTTAGTGGAGAATTCGTCAAAAGGCCGAGGGTAAAAATATACCTATGAAAAAAGCAAAACAATACATTCAGCTATTATTCACTTCTGTCCTCATGATAGTTATATGGAGTGGGAATTCCGTATTTGCCCAGACGCCTACAGTGGGTGATTGCCTGGGTGCTATCCCTGTGTGCCAGGATATCTATTATGAACCCAATATTTATGCAGGTACAGGTAGCTACCCTAACGAGATACCTGATTGTAACCCGTCGAATTGCACATTGTGTTGCCCGGAAAATTGTCTCGACGGGGAATGGAACAGCGCATGGTATATTTTTACCGTACAGCAAAGTGGGTTGCTACGGTTTACAATTCAGCCCGATATTCCTTCCGATGATTATGATTGGGCAGTTTTTAACCTGACCGATGGCAGATGCGAAGAGATATATTCCCTTGTAAATACACTCCAGGTGAGCTGTAATTCAGCAGCCTTTATTAATGAAACCGGGATGAACTCGAATTACGGCGGGACTTTAGATTGCAACTTTTGCGGAACCACCGGTACATTCAAATGGAATGCCGATCTGCTGGTGCTTGCCGGACAAACCTTTGTATTATATGTAAGCAATTGGGGGTCTGGAGCACAAGGTGGCTATACCCTGGATTTCAGTGAGTCAACCGCAGTGATCTTCGATGATGTACCCCCGGAAATATTAACCATCGACGCCGACGAGGTGAACGGATGCAGTGAAACTGATATCACCATCCATTTCACTGAAAATGTAACCTGCGATTGGGTTGCTCCATCGCAATTTATGATCGAAGGCCCGGGAGGGCCATACCAGGTAACAGAAGTATTTGGCACCGCATGCGCAGTAGGAGGTGAGTGGGAAAAGGAATTCATACTTACCGTTGATCATCCATTTACATCCAATGGTACCTATACGCTTTATATGACAATAGGCTTCCCGGCCATACAGGACGCTTGCGGCAACCTGGCCGTTTCAGATACTATTCCCTTTGTACTGGACCTGGGTGCACCTGTACTTGATGAATCAGGATTGATAATTGAAGATGCAACCTGTGGCATGGACAATGGCTCCATCACCGGGCTTCTCGCTACGGGGCAATCCGACCTCACCTATGTGTGGAAAAATGCACAGGGTGCCATTGTTGGCAATACACTTAATATTGTTGACATTCCGGCAAGCAGTTATTCTCTTGAAATATATGATCTCCAGGACTGTATCACCTATGGTGGGCCATACGTGGTAGAGGAGATCGGTGCACCGGAGATTGATGATAGTGGTATTGTGATCACCTCGTCAAACTTTGGCTCAAGCACCGGGTCGATATCCGGTATAATCATCACTTCTTCCTTTCCCATTGCAGAATATATCTGGCGCGATGACGCAAGCACGGTGGTTGGCAGCGAACTTGACCTTGCCGGCGTGCCTTCAGGTTATTACGATCTTACTGTGGTCGACGAGAATACCTGTGAAGCCTTCACCGGGCCCTATTTTGTCGGTGAGATCGGCGGGCCCCTCACCACTAATCCTTCAGCAGATCCGGATGTGATCTGTAATGGGGAAACCACAATACTTTCACCCGGAGCCGGGGGCGGGCTTGGAAATTATGATTTCTACTGGACATCAATGCCTGCAGGCTTTTCATCTACAATGGAACACCCTGTGGTAGCACCATTGGTAAGTACCAGGTATTATATCTTAATTATTGAC
>DAOVZP010000092.1 GCA_030635045.1 Bacteroidota bacterium
ACCATGGGGGGCCTGATCATCCTGAATGCAATCGTCATCCCTACCCTGCTCTTCGCAAAACTCGACAATATTTATATCATCCTGATGCTCTTCACGACAGTCTGGCTTGGTATGATAGGGTTTGCCGATGATTACATCAAAGTATTTAAAAAGAATAAGAAAGGCCTTTCGGGCAAATATAAGGTGATAGGGCAGGTCATCCTGGGCCTTGTAGTCGGGCTGACAATGTATTTCAATGAAGATATCGTGATCAGGGAAAGGATAACCGATCCGGTGGTCATTGAAGAAATGCAAAGCAATGATGGCCCGGTTCTTTTGTTCTCAGAGGAAGCGGTCAAATCACAGAAGACCACCATCCCTTTCTTTAAGAACAATGAGCTGGATTACAATATATTCCTAAGCTGGATCGGCGACGGTGCATCAAGCTGGATATGGATCATCTTCATCCCCATTGTTATATTGATCATCACGGCGGTATCAAACGGAGCCAATCTCACTGATGGCATGGATGGCCTTGCCACCGGCACTTCTGCCATCATCGGGGCCACGCTGGCTGTGCTGGCATGGGTTTCCGGCAACATTATTTTTGCCGATTACCTCAACATCATGTATATCCCCAATACGGGTGAGCTTACCATTTTCATCAGTGCTTTTGTTGGTGCTTGCATCGGATTTCTATGGTACAATTCGTACCCGGCACAGGTGTTCATGGGCGATACCGGCAGCCTGGCCATAGGCGGGATCATCGCTGTGTTTGCCATCCTGATCAGGAAAGAGCTGCTGATCCCGATACTCTGTGGGATCTTTCTGGTTGAAAGCCTGTCGGTGATCCTCCAGGTAGGATATTTCAAATACTCCAAAAAGAAATTCGGTGCCGGAAGGCGCATCTTCAAGATGTCACCCCTGCACCACCATTACCAGAAGCTTGGCTATGCTGAGCCAAAAATAGTTCAGCGCTTCATGATCATTGGGATCATGCTGGCAATATTGACCATTATCACACTAAAACTGAGATAAAATTGAATGGATACCAACAACATCATCATCCTGGGAGCAGGAGAAAGCGGAGTGGGGGCAGCAGTGCTCGCCCGCAAGAAAGGCTTTGATGTATTTGTATCCGACAACAATAAGATCAAAGGAAAATATAAAGACGTTCTTTCACAGTTTGACATTGAATTTGAAGAAGGAAAGCACTCGGAAAAGCGCATCCTCAACGGTTTTGAGGTAATCAAAAGCCCCGGAATACCAGATGAGGCAGCTCTTATCAGGGCTATTGCTGACAAGGGGATCCCGCTGATCTCAGAGATTGAATTTGCGGCAAGATATACAGACGCAAAGCTTATCTGTATCACCGGGTCAAATGGCAAGACCACAACCACTTTGCTCACCCACCATATCCTGAAGAATGCAGGACTGGATGTAGCGGTGGCAGGGAATGTAGGAAACAGTTTCGCCATGGAACTTGCCACACGGGATCACGATTACTTTGTGTTGGAGATCAGCAGCTTTCAGCTGGATGGCATGTACGATTTCAAAGCAGATATTGCGATCCTGCTGAACATCACCCCTGATCACCTCGACCGATATGGTAATTCGTTCGAGGCATATGCCGGTTCAAAACTCAGGATCCTGCGGAATATGGGAGAAGACGATGCTTTCATCTATTGCCAGGACGACCCCGTGATCATGGAAAGGATCAAAAATAGAAGGATCAGCCCGAGAAAGATCCCCTTCACTTTAAGTTCAAAGGTTGATGGTGAGGGAGCATACATAAAAGACAATAACATAATTATAAATATTCAATCAAACATACAGCAAATGACATTAGAAAGCTTAGCACTACAAGGAAAACACAATATTTATAATTCGATGGCTGCCGGTATTTCGGGAAGGTTATTGGATATCACGAAGCAGCATATCCAGGACAGCCTTACTGATTTCCAGCATATCGAACACCGGCTGGAGCATATAGCGGTCATTCAGGGCATTGAATTCATAAATGATTCCAAGGCGACCAATGTGAACGCGGTCTGGTATGCCCTGGAAAATATGCAGAATGATGTGATCTGGATTGCCGGTGGCATTGATAAGGGAAATGATTACTCGATACTGCTCGACCTTGTGAAGGACAGGGTAAAAGCGATCGTATGCCTTGGTAAAGACAACAAGCATTTACAGGAGGCTTTCTCCGGAACGGTGGAGACCATCATTGAAACACGCTCCATGGATGTTGCTGTTCAGACAGCCCTTTACCTTGGCGGCAAGGGTGATACAATATTATTATCTCCCGCATGCGCCAGTTTCGATCTGTTTGAAAACTTCGAAGACCGCGGAAATCAATTTAAAGAATCAGTAAACAAGCTGTAAAATGTCTAAAATACTCGGAAATTTGAGAGGAGATAGAGTGATCTGGGTGATTGTCATCCTGCTATCGATCTTTTCCCTGCTTACGGTTTACAGCTCAACCGGAACCCTTGCATATAAGTACCAATCGGGGAACACCGAGTATTACATGATGAAGCACCTGATCATATTGCTCTTTGGCTTCCTGATCATGTACCTGACCCACCTGGTTAAGTTCACCTATTTCAGCCGGATCTTTCAAATTGCATTATATATTGCCGTGCCGCTCCTGATCCTGACACTCTTTGTTGGCCTCGACCTCAATGAAGCCAAGAGGGTGTTGCCGCTCCCGTTCAACCTGACCTTTCAGACTTCGGACCTTGCCAAGCTTACCCTGATCCTGTACCTGGCACGGCTTTTAAGTAAAAAGCAAGACAATATCAAAGATTTTAAGTCCGCCTTTGTACCTCTTATGATCCCTGTGCTAATTGTTTGCATCCTCATTTTGCCGGCCAATTTTTCAACAGCAGCCATGCTTTTTGTAACCAGCCTGGTGCTGATGTTCATCGGAAGGGTCAACCTTAAATATATCTTTTCGCTGGTAGGTATCGGGATTATGAGCTTTATCTTTCTCCTTCTGATCGCCAATGCCTATCCCGAGGTGTTACCCAGGGCTAACACCTGGAAAACCAGGATAGTAAGCTTTACCGATAAAGAGAATATTGATCCTGATAAGAACTATCAGGTAGAACAGGCCAAGATCGCCATTGCAGAGGGCGGCCTGATCGGAAAATTTCCCGGCAACAGTACCCAGCGGAATTTTCTGCCCCACCCCTATTCTGATTTCATCTTTGCCATCTTCCTTGAGGAGTATGGCCTTGCAGGAGGATCCTTCCTGGTCCTTTTATACATGATCCTTTTCTACAGAGTCGTCAGGATAGTAACCCGGATACCCAGAAACTTTGGTGCCTTCATGGCGGTAGGTTTAGGGTTCAGCCTGGTTTTCCAGGCCATGATAAATATGGCCGTGGCGGTGAACCTGATCCCGGTTACCGGCCAGCCGCTGCCGCTGATCAGTATGGGGGGAACTTCCATATGGTTTACCAGCATTTCGCTGGGGGTCATATTAAGTGTAAGCAGAGAAATTGATACATCACCTGAAAAAATAGAAGATTATGTCACGGCCTGAAAAAAGAATTATTATCAGCGGAGGTGGTACGGGAGGGCACATTTTCCCTGCTGTAGCCATCGCTGATGGCCTAAAGAAGAGGCTCGGAGATCCCGAGATCCTGTTCATTGGGGCCAAAGGCCGTATGGAGATGGAAAAAGTACCTGCTGCAGGATATCCCATCGAAGGGCTTTGGATCAGCGGTATACAGCGGAAGCTCACAGTAAAAAACCTTTCTTTTCCATTTAAGCTGATCTCAAGCCTTATGAAGGCACGAAAGATCATCAGAAAATTTAAACCCGATGTGGCTGTCGGAACCGGTGGCTATGCCAGTGGCCCCATGCTGAGAGTGGCCTCCCGCAAGGGGATCCCTTCACTGATCCAGGAACAAAACTCATTCCCCGGTATCACCAACAGGATACTTAGCCGCACCGTAGACAAAATTTGTGTTGCATTTGAAGGAATGGAAAAACACTTTCCTGCCTCCAGGATCGTGATCACAGGGAACCCTGTAAGAAAAGACATTTTAGAGCTCACCGGGAAAGAAGAAGAGGGACACAAATTTTTTGAACTGGAAAAAGGCCTGAAGACAGTCCTGATCGTCGGGGGCAGCCAGGGAGCCAGATCCATCAATCTCGCTCTTGGAAAAAAGCTTGAGAAGATCCTTGAAGCCGGGGTACAGCTCATATGGCAATGTGGCCCGACATTCTATGACAGGGCAATAGAAATACAGCAACAGCTCACAGGCCAGAAGGCGGACAGGATAAAGGTTTTTGATTTTATCTCACGCATGGACCTGGCATATGCCGCAGCTGATATCGTGATCTCCAGGGCCGGAGCCATTGCTATTTCCGAACTATGCATCGCCGGCAACCCGGTGATCCTCGTTCCTTTGCCGGGCGCTGCCGAAGATCATCAAACGAAAAATGCAGAGGCCCTGCAGAATAAGGACGCCGCCATTCTGCTCAGGGATGATAAACTTGATGAGGAGCTGGCTGACACCCTGGCATCCCTGCTTAATGATGAAGAGAAACAACAGCTTATGAGGAACAATATCCACATGCTTGCTAAGCCTGAGGCCACAGAAAAGATCGTTGAAGAAATAATTAAACTGCTTGAAAGCAAATGAAAGAGCTGCAAACAAATACCATATACATGCTCGGAATAGGCGGCATCGGAATGAGCGCCCTGGCCAGGTACTTCAGGCAGCAGGGGAAGGAGGTGTCGGGTTACGACCGGACATCAACACCACTCACACAACAGCTGGAAGCTGAAGGCATGAATATACATTATTCTGATGATCCGGCATATATCCCCTGTGATGCAGGCATTGTCATTTATACCCCGGCCGTCCCGGAGTCCAACAGAGAACTGAGCTATTGCAGGGATATGGAATTTAATATCAGAAAGCGGGCAGAGGTGCTTGGCATGATCGCAAAAGGCCATGACACCATTGCCATTGCCGGAACACATGGAAAAACAAGTATCTCATCCATGCTTGCTCACATCATGCATGTGAGCAAGCATCCGGTTACAGCATTCATAGGAGGTATCATGAATAACTATGATACCAACATGCTCCGCACCCATGAAAGCAAATATCTCATTGCCGAGGCTGATGAGTATGACAGATCATTCCTGAACCTTCATCCGAAAATTGCAGTCATCTCCACACTGGCAGCAGATCATCTTGACATTTATGGTTCACTGGAAAATATGAAGGCATCATTTTCCAAATTTATAGGGCAAACAGACACAGATGGCAGGGTGATAATCCATGAAAGTGTGGCGGGACAGGTAGTAACGCCCATAGGCACTATTATTTATGGTACTGGGCAAGATGCCATACTCCGCATTCATAATGTCAGGGTTTATGACCATCATTTTCATTTCGACCTTGTCTCAGAATATGGGATGATCACGATCCGCATGGAAGTGCCCGGTATGCACAATATTGAAAACGCAACTGCTGCTGCCGGTGTTTGCCTTCTGATCGGGCTCAGCCTGGAGGAGATCAAGGCGGGACTGGAAACTTACAAAGGCGTTAAGAGGAGGTTTGAGTTTATCCTGGAAGGAGAAACAATATTCATTGATGACTACGCCCATCACCCTGATGAGATCGCAGCCTGTGTCGACACGGCTAAGAAACTCTATCCCGACAGGAAGATCACAGGCATCTTCCAGCCGCACCTTTACAGCCGTACCCGCGATTTTGCCGATGGCTTTGCATCAGCATTGGAAACACTGGATGAAATTATCCTGCTCGATATTTACCCGGCCAGGGAAGAACCCATTGAAGGAGTGGATTCACAGATGTTACTTGCGAAGATCAGGAATAATAACAAAAGCATTAGCTCCAGATCTGAACTCCCGGAAATGATAAAAAAGAAAAAGCCCGGCGTTTTGCTGAGCATGGGGGCCGGTGACATAGACCAGCTCGTGGGACCCATCAAAGAAAAACTGACAGAACAAGAATGAGAAAGATATTACATACGGGGTTCTGGGCACTGCTCGTTGCAGGAGTGGTATTCGTGGTGGCTTTTGTCGGACAGAAGCATAATGAAACGGTTTGTGAGCATTTTGAACTGTCTATAGAAAATCAAAACTATGATGCACTAACTAATGCAGAGGAATTAGAGGCCATGATCATAGCTGCCACGGATACTATAGCAGGAAAGACCCTCAATGAGATCGATCCTTATGACATCCATAACATCCTGGATGAGAATCCATACATCAAATATGCCGACATACAGACCGGCATCAACGGGAAACTGAAAATAAACGTTGTACTCAGGCAGGCCATTATCAGGGTCATAAATAAGGAAAGCCTTAGTTTTTACATAGGCGGTGAAGGCTGGATCATGCCCGTCAATCCGGGCTTTCCATCAAGGGTTATTATTGCCAACGGCTCTGTCAGTGATGTAGCTGCCGTGGCACAAAACAAAAAAGTGCATGTAGATTCCTTACCCGAAAACTCCCTTGTCAGGAAGCTATATGAGATGGGGAAATATATCAACAGCTCAGAATTCCTGAAAAAGCTGATCGCACAGATATGGATAACTACATCAGGTGAGGTAGAGCTCATCCCGGTGATTGGAGAATATACCATCTTGTTTGGAAGCTTTGACGAGATGGAAGATAAGTTTGAAAAGCTTGCAATCTACTATAAGGAAGGTGCAAGTAAAGCAGGATGGATTGATTACATATCCATCGATTTAAGGTATAAAAATCAAGTAATCTGTTCAAAAAAATAAGACATGGAAAATTCTGAAATTATTGTAGGACT
>DAOVZP010000028.1 GCA_030635045.1 Bacteroidota bacterium
CTCGTATCTGTTCAAAAAGGGTTTTCTGGAAGTCGGGGACCTTCTCCATGGGATAAATATACAATAATTGTCTGTTAATGCAAAACACATATAGGTGTTGGGTGTTCCTCCTACGCTAAAGCTTCGGAGGACAAAGTGGGTGTTGAGTGGATTTTAAATTTTGAATTTTTAATGTTAAATTAGTTGGTCATTTTTTACTGCCTACTGCCTACCTAACACCTTCTTCGTGCTTACACGGTCGCGGATCAATTGTTGCCTGAGAGCGTCCAGGTCTTTGAATTTTTCCTCATCCCGTATCCTGTCAACAAAGAATATCGTAATGGTATCTCCGTAGATCTCTTCATCAAAATCAAATATGTGTACTTCAATGGTAAGGTCGCTGTTGTTGATAGTAGGCCTGTATCCTATGTTGCCCATACCCAGGTATATTTTCCCATTCCATTGCACCCTGCATGCATATACGCCAATGGCCATGATGAGCTTGTATTCATCCTGCAGTTCGATATTTGCCGTTGGAAATCCTATTTTGCGGCCAATCTTATTTCCCTCTACAACAGGCCCGGTAATGGAGTATTCATATCCCAGCAACTCATTGGCGGTCTTGATATTACCTTCCTTTAGTGCATTCCGGATCTTGGTGGAGCTTATTGCAATATTATTGATATCCTGTACGGGAATCTGCTCTACCTGAAAATCAAACTTTTTGGCGAGATTGAGAAGTTCTTCAAAAGAGCCCTGCCTGTTTTTACCAAAATGATGGTCGTATCCTACCACGAGCTCTTTTACCCCGATCTTATCAACAAGAATATCTTTAACAAATACGCTTGCATTTGTTGTAGCAAATTCAGGGGTAAAGGGAATGATTACCAGGTGGTCGATCCCGGTTTTTTCGATCAGGTCGTATTTTCTTTCCTGTGTATTAATGAACTTCAGATCCTTGCTGTCGGGATGAACAACCAGGCGTGGATGGGGATGGAAAGTAATTACGACGGTTTCACCATCACATTCCCGGGCAATTCCGGCCATCCTTTGAAATATTTTGCCATGGCCTATGTGCACCCCGTCAAAGGTTCCCACGGTCACAACCGGGTTTCGCACTTTTTTAAATCCCTCCAGGCCCTTATATATCTTCACTTCCTATAATATTTTGTTCTTAACAAGATGCTCTGCTATCTGAACAGCATTGGTGGCAGCGCCTTTCCTTAAATTATCAGAAACAATCCACATATTCAGGGCTTTGGCACATGATTCATCCCTCCTGATCCTTCCTACGAAAACATCATCCTTGCCTTCGGCGAACAACGGCATGGGATAAATATTTTCAGCTATATCATCCTGAATAGTTATGCCGGGGCTTTCTGCCAGTAATTCCCGCAGTTCATTGATGTCATAGTCTTTGTTGAATTCCACATTCACTGATTCCGAATGTCCACCATAAACAGGAACCCTGACCACTGTTGCTGTTATTTGTATGCTTTGATCGTCCAGGATTTTCCGGGTCTCATCTGCCAATTTCTGCTCTTCAGTGGTATAGCCATTCTCCAGAAAATTTCCGCCATGGGGAAAAAGGTTCAGATCGATAGTATGCGGATAGGCCTTCCTGCCATCGATTCCCTTGCGTTCGTTTTTAAGTTGCTTAACGGCCGTGGCACCAGATCCCGTTACTGACTGATAAGTTGAAACCACGATCCTTTTAATGCCATACTTGCGATGCAGGGGTGCCAGTGCAAGAACCATCTGTATGGTCGAGCAGTTCGGATTGGCAATGATCGGTGTGCTTTTTTCAATAGTAAATGAATTGATCTCCGGAACCACAAGCGGAATATGGGCTTCCTGTCTCCATGCAGAGGAATTATCAATAACATATGTTTGCTTGTCGGCAAATTCCGGGGCCCATTCCCTTGAAATGTCAGCACCTGCAGAAAATATAGCAATATCGGGCTCGGCAAGCAAAGCATCACGCAGGCCACAAACCTCGTGTTCTTCTCCCCTGAATGTTAGCTTCTTCCCTGCAGAACGCTCTGATGCCACAGCTAATATTGTAACATTACTGAAAAGCTTACTTTCTTCAAGAACCCGGAGAATTACCCTTCCTACAAGTCCAGTTGCGCCTATTACTGCAATTTTCATATTAAAACAATCTTTCCGCCGGGGCGGACATTTTCCAAAAAACGGTATTAATTAATATAAGACAGACAAAAATACGAATTCAATGAATATACCGGCTTTAATAAAACAATGGGGTTATATGATTGTTCTAATCCCACTGTTCTGTGAGGGACAGATCGGTGATGATTTCTCCGATGGAAATTTTACTTCTGATCCATTATGGGCGGGTGATGTACAAAAATTCAGGGTCAATGATGCTTTTCAGCTTCAGCTGGATGATGAGGGAGCCGGAAATGCTTCCCTTTTTACACATTTAAGTCTTACACAGGACATGGAGTGGAGATGCTGGGTTAAACAATCATTCAGTCCTTCCGGAAACAACTATTCCAGGATTTATTTAATTGCTGACACGGGAATTTTGCGTGCACTTCCGGATGGGATTTTTCTTCAGTTGGGCGAAAGCGGATCAAATGATGCTATCAGCTTGATAAGACAGCTGAATGGAGATACCACAAGCCTCATAAGGGCCACCCCCGGAGCTATTGCATCTTCTTTTCAATGCGGGGTTAAAGTGCTTTTTAATAATGGGATGTGGGATCTGTTTGCAGATTATAATGGAGAAGAAAATTATCTACACGAGGGGAGTTGTCCGGGATCCCTGCCATATGATGAAGGCTATCTTGGGGTGTATTGCAACTATACTTCCAGCAATAGCAAAAAGTTTTATTTCGATAATTTTTATGCCGGCGCGCCTCAATACGATACCATCGCCCCGCAGGTACAAAATATTATTCTTGCTGCACCTGATCATCTGGAAGTAGTTTTTTCAGAGTACCCTGAACAGGAAAGTGCCGAGCAAAACACAAATTACCTGCTCAGTAATGGGATTGGTCACCCCGGCACTGCAAATATTCAAGAAGCAAACCCTTCATGTATTGACCTGTTTTTCCCTGACAGCCTTCCTTATGGCAAATTACTTCAAATCAGTATCACGGGGGTTGCCGATCAGGCAGGAAATGTGATGCGGGATACAACAATGGAATTTTCGTGGTACGAAGCACGCAAATATGATGTAGTGATCAATGAGATAATGGCAGATCCGTCACCCCCGGTCGGGCTCCCGGATTATGAATATCTTGAATTATTCAATACAACAGCCCTGCCGATCGATCTTATGGATTGGACACTGGAGGTCGGCACAAGTATAAAAGAGCTCACGGGGGCCCGGATAGAGTCCGGAGGGTATCTTATTATAGGAAAGGATGAGGCTGTTGATCAATTTGCCATATTCGGTAATTATTTCGGCCTGCAAAGTTTTTCCCTTACCAATGGCGGGCAAAGCCTTATACTGAACAATGGGGTGGGCGCGATGATCTCTGCCCTGTATTACGATGATACCTGGTATGGAGATAATGAAAAGGAGGATGGGGGTTGGTCGCTGGAACAGATAAATCCTTATAATCCATGCCTATTATCTGTTAACTGGCAGGCATCTGCTAACAATAAGGGCGGGAGCCCCGGTGCGAAGAACAGTATTTTTGAAGAAATTTTCATTCAGCCAGAAATAGTAAGGGTGTGTGTCATGGACTCTGTGAGGATCAGGGTGGTTTTCAATCAATCGATTCATGGCAACATAACGCTCACGCCCCAGCTTTTCACAATTGACAGGGGTGCGGGCCCTGTTCTTGCAATATTGCCGGAGGATCCTTTTTTCATGTCATTCATCCTGTACCCAAAAAACCCATTGCTTCCGGGAATAATATACCGGCTTTCGTATAATTCGGTTATCTCGAATTGTGTAGGGGATACCATGTTCATTGCCGGAAATACAGGCCTTGGCCTCCCTGGTACAGCACAATGGCAGGACGTGGTGATCAACGAGGTATTGTTCAATCCTTTTCCCGGAGGAAGCGATTTTGTAGAGCTTTATAACCGTTCTGACAGGCTTATATCCATGACGGGCATGTCGTTGGGGTCTGTAAGAAATAATCCTCCCGCGCCCCCCGATACTGCTTTTGCCATGATCACAGAAAGCTGCCGGGTTTTGTTGCCCGGAGAATATGCTCTGATATGTGATAATTTCAACCTGGTTAACAAGTATTATCACTGTCCTGACGATAAAGGCCATCTCGATCCGGAAGGTTTTCCCGCTTACAGTAATGAAAAAGGAAGTGTTTTATTATTAGATGAAAACAGGAACGTTTTGGATGCCTTTTCCTATCATGAAAACATGCACTTCCCCCTGCTTAATGCCGTGGAGGGTGTATCATTGGAGCGATTGCATCCCGACAGGCCGGCCTATGACGGGACAAACTGGCATTCGGCCTCGCAATTATCCGGATTTGGAACGCCAGGGTATAAAAACTCACAATTCATGGAAGCCGGAGGTGGGGGAAAAAATATCCGTATTTCGCCCAGAGTATTCAGTCCGGGTTATGACGGGCATGACGACATTCTCAATATTCATTATCAGTTCGAGACACCCGGATACCTGGCAAGCATGATGATCTTCAGTGCCGGCGGGCAATTGATCCGGCATCTGGTAAACAATGAGCTGCTGGGCACTTCCGGCACCTATACCTGGGATGGCCTGAGTGATGATAATTCGAAAGCCTCTGCCGGGATGTATGTGATCCTTATTGAGTTAACTGATGTCGGAGGAAGGGTTGTTCGTTATAAGAAGACGGCGGTTATTGCTCCGCAATGAATGAATAGGGAATAAGGAGAAAGTAAAAAGGAAAAAGGGTGGGAAACTAACAATGTTGTATGCCTACTCGTTGTTTTTCACGAGGTTGAATTGTACAAATGTTTGCATATATACATTGCGGACCACGCCATCGATATATTTATAGTTATTGCGATATATCGACCTGAGGCCTGTAGTCAGGCTTACACCAAAATTGATCCTGCGCTTGGTCATATAGGTTGTTCCCAACAAGAGTCCGTAATCCCAACTATTCAACTCACTGCTTTGATCAAAGGGTTCGTCAGTTACCGTGGTAAAGGGGTGGTTGGGGTCACCGACCTCGATGTCGGCCGAACCGGTATTCTCTCCATCGACCAGATATGAAACATACCCGCCAAATGTCAGAAGAAAACGTTGGCTTAGCTTATATGATGCATAAAGCGGGATGTCGATGTACTTATTGTCAAATTTCCCATCGACCCAGCCACGGTAAATGGTATGTGCCTCTGAAGGAATAGTGTCTGTCGGGGTAATGGTATTATATCTATAGACGGTATCACCTGATACCGGTGTCCGGAATTTTGATCCCTTGTAAGAATACAGAAATTCTCCGTGCAGGGCCCATTTTGTGCCCAGATCATAGGCAAAATACATACCCAGCATCGGGCCAATCCCCAGGCTGCCTGATGCACCTTTTTCAGAGGCCCCAACCGGGGTTCCAATGTTCAGCCCGCCCTTAAGCCCAAATTCCATTTCCTGGGCCGGCAGCATGCCTGTACATAACCATAATACTATGGCTGTGAGTAGAATTGGTCTCATAAGTTGTTCGGCGGTAAAGATAGCCGTTATTTTTTTATCACTCAAAGATGAGGTTGAAATCATCAACAAAGATCGTGCTTCCAATCTTCCCTTTAAAGTATTCACCCCCGGCGCTGGCTGCAAATACCACGTCGATGGTATCGGGTTCTTCAGCAGAGAAATACACGACCTCCAGATCGAAAAAAGTATATACATCCACCAGGTCTGTGGTGCGGTATACGACCTCTCCTATCACATCGCGTTCCTTTGTCGCAGGATTCCATTTTGATAGCGTGGTTCTAATCTCACAGGAGTCGCCACCTACCCCCAAATATTTATAATAGCCCTGAAATTTTACTGGTCTGGATTTATATGGAACACCTGTGATCAGGCTCTTCAATGGATTTTGAAGATTAACATTAAAAAGGCCGGTAGAAAGGCTTCCGGTTAACAATGGCATGCCTGAAGCACTGTCGGTCCTTGCCTTGGCCGCATAAGTGCCCGAATAACTATCTTCGGATTTAAAAAGCAATACTGGATAAACACCCGGAAGGAGATCGACAACCTTATTGGCAGAAGCCCAAACACCTTCAGGTGCCGGATTTTCATAATTAGGATATGTGATCCACTCCTCCAGGTCCATATTTGGAAGAACATTGGCGGCCCTGGTAATAAATTGTTGTGCAACTGAATTCCCACTGCTGCCATGTGCATTGATTGCACGCATCCTCACAAAATATGAAGTGCTTGGAGTTAGGCCTTCTACTACAAACATGCCATTGATCGCCACTTCTTTGTTTGTATAATCAGGCAGGAAATTGCTAAAATTTTGGTCGGTAGCAACATCAACATAATACCCTGTGGCACCTACCACACCAATCCAGTTTACATAAAAATAATCACCGTAAACATGTAAGGGATCACTTACCACCGGTACTGCGGGGGGGCTCTCTTTTTCTTCTTCCTCTTTTTTACATGAAGAAAATAAAATTGAAACCGCAAATACGGCTATCATCAAAAATTGAAGTTTTTTTAATATCATAATCTGGTGTTTTAAACTACTATCTGCTGATCACAAATTGTCCGGAACTCATTTTTTTATTTTTCTCAAAGACGGCAAAATAATAGTTGCCCGATGCTAAACCACTTACATCCATTTGATGAGCAGCCCCGTTAATGGCTGTACTGTAAACCAGCTGTCCGTCGTTACTGAATACTCTAATATCGCCATTTAATTCTTTTTCAAAAGAAATTGAAAGTTTTTCATTGGCCGGGTTAGGGAAAATATTTGCTTTAACAAGTTTTTCGATATCATTTATTCCCGCTTCATATTCAAAGGCAAGGTTATCGATATACATCGATCCGTCCGCTTTTGGAGCAGCCATATTTGATGATACAACAATGATATTCATGGTGTCCGGATTATCTTCTGTGTTAAACACAATAGGAATGGAAAAATTCGTCCATGTGTCAACGGTGCCGGGAAAAGTCGTTACTCCCGCTGCGATAGTATCTCTTACTCCATTTGTAGAATCATATTTGGTAAACTGGACTATAACCATGCCGAAATCATCTTCTGCCGGATAGGATTTATAGCTTCCGGTCAGGGCCAGCGGCCGGTCGGTAAATGGAATTCCTCCCTCAACCCAGGCGGTAGCAGTGATAAAATTGATTACAAATTCTCCAAGTGTAATAAGGCCCGGGATAATATATGCAATAGTATCTCTTGTTTCAAGGAAAACAGAAGAATCACCATGGGCAACATCTGCTGAAGGATAAACAGTTAATATGTTAAGAGTTCCCGCAGTAACTGAATTGGGGTTGGCCCACCCAATAGGGCTCTGAAACTCTAAAATATGGGTTTCCCATTCTTCAAAATCACCGTTTGGCACTGGTTGCTGCCCCACCATTGAGGCGACAATAAATACTGAAAGGA
The DNA here is from genome assembly GCA_030635045.1 of Bacteroidota bacterium. Taxonomy (GTDB): domain Bacteria; phylum Bacteroidota; class Bacteroidia; order Bacteroidales; family B18-G4; genus B18-G4. The sequence goes on from DAOVZP010000028.1 coordinate 7,530, forward strand.
TTACAAAAAGTAAAGAGTTTTTCATATTGTTATGTTTGTTAGTTAATCAATGTATTGGCGTCAAAGATAAAAAATATTATTTCGCTTTAATTATAAATCAAATGTCTGAATATGCAAAAAAAGTAAAAAACGGGTTTAAGGAGACGGCCATTCAATATAGTTATCCGCTTGTTGATGTTAACAATTATTAACTTTACTTAAGTTAATTTAAATGATTTGCGTGCACTTTAATCCTAAAATTGGGAACGGATTACGCTTTATTAATATATCTTGAAAAATCTGATCGCCATATTTTTTGTGCTTTTGGGGGCCGGCAAGCTTTCAGCACAGGAGGCCGTGCCTGACAGTCTGTATTTTTTTTCAGGATATACCGTTAGTGCCATTGACAGCAGTGCTATTCCCAATTCCCATATAATTAACCTGAGCAAGGGAGCCGGAACAGTTTCTTCTGTTGATGGAAGCTTTGCCTTAAGAGTGAGAGACATGGATACGCTGAAATTCAGTTGTGTTGGGTTTCATGACTATTTTCTGTATATCAATTCCTCCTTACTGCGTCCTGATTTGATCATCACCCTTAAGCGTGATACCATATTAATGGATGAACTGCGTGTTTCGCCACTTCCACCCAGGCGCTTCTTTAGATATGTATTTCTTGAAACCCGCATACCAAAAAAAGAAGAACCGGATCTCAACCTGCAGTTAATGCTGGGGAGAGACCCGGCCAAGGTACCCGAAACCGGCATTCGGTTCACAGGCCCGGTACAATTGCTCTATAACGCCTTTAACAAAAAAGCACGGCTGGACCGGAAACTCAGGAAAAACAGAGAAAAGTATTCAAAATACCTGGAGGCGGAGGTGGGGGATAGTTTGGTGTTTCCAAGGAAAGTTGAATAGTACTTGGAATACTTGAAGTACTTGGAGTACTTGGAGTTGGTGGTTAATTATGCCTCATGATCTCATTTTGCTAATTATGGAAGTGAATATGGCAAATAGCTCTTTTGCTTCTTTCAGGATATTCTTACCTGGCTCCGGATGATTATTATGAATTTCTATTACTAATTCAAGCCAATATATAGTTTCATTTGTTTCGGACTGACATATTTTAATACGATTAATAAAATCAGCTTTGCTTCGTGATGTGTTTGCCTCCCTATAATTAGCCCCAATGCTTGTGCCTGATTTAACAAGTTGATTTTTAATTACTCTATACTCAATTGTATTGGGTAAAGAAGATGAAAGTCTTATTATCTTTATTGCAAATTTCTTTGTCCTGGTTTCCAGGTAAATACCAAACTCCTTATTATTCATAACATCCATTTAATAAATTAACTTCAAGTATTTCAAGTACTTCAAGTACTCTAAGTACTTAATACTACAATGATCTAGTGTATGCTACTGCCGCTACACTCAGTTTCACCCCCTCCACCTGCAGCAAACATTGGGCACAAGCCTCAATGGTTGCACCGGTTGTGATCACATCATCCACAAGTAGTATGTGTTTGTTTTTTAACAGGCTTTCATCTTTTATGGAGAAAATACTTTCGACATTCTGCCATCGCTCATATTTCGATTTTCGTGTTTGTGTGCCTGAAGAAGTCTTTCTGTGAAGGATGGAGGTATTAACCTTTGCCCCAATTTTATCTGCGATGCCATTGGCAATGATCTCGCTTTGGTTAAATCCTCTTTTCTTTTGTTTTTTCGGGTGGAGGGGTACCGGAATAATAAATGCGATGTCTTCACATAGATTATTTTTGGCAATTTCAGCCCCGACCTCTGCTCCGAGGAAAATCCCTATCTCTTTAAACCCCCTGTATTTAAAACTATGAATAAGCTGCTGTATGGCGTTTCCCTTGTTATATAGAAATCCGGTGATCACCATCTTCAGCGGAACCCGCCCCCAGAAAACCTGTGCAGCAGGGTTGTCACGATCATTGGCAAAGCGGGCCCTGGGCAGATGGTGCTTGCATTTCATGCATACAATATGCTCATTCCTGAACAGGCTTTTTCCGCATATCTGGCATACGTTTGGATAAATCAGTGAAAGGAAATCAATTATGAGTTTCATACATCATGGTCTTTATAACTTAATACCCTTTTCTTGATTTTGTTCCTTTTAAAAAACTAATTTTGAGTATTATTATCCTGTATTATGTCCGATAATCCCCTTATCAGCATTCAAAATCTTTCCGTAGAGTTTAAAACGGAGGCAGGTATTATCAGGGCTGTTAACGATATCAGTTTTTCTGTAGATAAAGGCATTACAAGCAGTATTGTGGGTGAGTCGGGGTCAGGTAAATCTGTTACTGCTTTGTCGGTGATGGGGTTGATCTCATCCCCTCCCGGCATGGTCACTGATGGAAAAATCTTTTTTCATACTCATACCGGGCAACAGGACCTGCTTCAGCTTCCGGAGAATAAGATGCGCCGGCTAAGAGGTAATGAGATCGGTATGATATTTCAGGAACCCATGACCTCTCTTAATCCCGTTTTTACATGTGGAAACCAGATCACAGAAGTTATCCGGCAGCATAATGATGTTTCCCGAAAAACAGCAAAGGAGCTGTGTCTTGATCTGTTCAGAGAAGTTAAATTGCCGCGCCCTGATGAAGTTCTCC
>DAOVZP010000392.1 GCA_030635045.1 Bacteroidota bacterium
CCTCAAGCATTTGGTTTCCGAATTGTTTTACACCAAATTGGGATGGCAGAAATGACAGGTTCCTGCCGGTGTATGAAAACATAATTCAATATAAGATCTATGTTTTTAACCGATGGGGACAGCAAATTTATGAATCCAATATAATTGATGAGGGCTGGGATGGGAAGTTCAAAGGAAAAGATTGCCCGGATGGCGTGTATTTTTTTCTTGCCATATTCACTGATGACTATCACAACATCGCAAAAGAAATAACCGGTTCCATTACATTACTCCGATAACCTTAATTACTCTTCACTTTCTTACTCCACTTTTGTACATTATAAATACTTGCATTAAGCTCAAAGCCAATCAGAAGCGCAATGGCATTGATGTTTATATACAGCATAAGGATGATGATGGTGCCGATAGAGCCATAAAGCTTATTGTAATGGGCAAAGTTGTTGATGTAAATGTTGAAGAGGGCGATAAATATTACGGCCAGGATGGTAGCCATGGTTGAACCGGGGGAGATAAACCTGAACACTCGTTTCCCCGCCGGAGCCAGGTAATAGATAAAGGAGAAGCTCAGGAAGATAAGCAGGCTGAGAATGATCCACTTCATGATCTGTATGAGGACGATGGCAAAGCCACTTGTGATGATGCTGTGCTCTGAAACATAGTTCAGGAATATCGGTGTAAGGATAAGCAAAGCAGTAGCAATGATGATGATGGTCACCAGTATGAGCTGCAATCCCAGGGAAACCAGGTGCATCTTAAGCCATGAACGGGTTTCCATCTCATGGGCAGAGCGGGTAAATGCTTTCATGATGCCGATCATTCCGCTGTTCGAGAAGTAAAAGGCCATTAAGAAACCTAATGACAACAATCCCCCGTGGTGCTTGCTTACTATCTCGGTGATGGTGCTTTCCAGAAAGCTGAATACCTGTGCCGGAAACACGTTCGACAGGGCATTGAGCAGCGATTCCTGCAAACCGGCGACCGGGATGTAAGGGATAAGAGTGAACAAAAACAATATGCCGGGAAAAATGGCCAGTGTGAAGGTGAACGAAAGGGAGTTTGCCCTTGAAAGCAATGAACTTTTCCTGATTCCCCGGAAAAAGAACTGCACCACATCATAAATAGGCATCTTCTCGAAACCCGGCAGGCTCAGTTTGCGCATGTAAAACATGAATAACCTGAAAATCCTGGTATTCTTTAACCGGGTGAAGGGGTTTCTGCTATGCTTTTTTTGCTGCACCAATATCAGATTGCTTTTAAGCTTAGGTCGAGGCTTCTTACCTGGTGTGTCAATGCGCCGACAGAGATGAAATCCACTCCTGTTTCAGCAACCTCCCTGAGCGTTTCTTCGGTGATCCCGCCTGAAGCTTCAGTTTCATATTTACCGCCCACGATCCCGACAGCGGCCTTCATGTCGGCAATGCTGAAATTATCGAACATGATCCTGTCAATACCACGGGTTTCCATCACCTCCCTGAGCTCTTTCAGGTTTCTTACCTCTATCTCGATCTTCAGGTTCCTTTTGTTTTCTTCGAGGTATTCCTTGGTAGACCTGATGGCTTTGCCAATACCCCCTGCAAAGTCAACATGGTTGTCTTTGATCATGATCATGTCATACAATCCCATGCGATGGTTTACCCCGCCACCGATACGGACAGCCTCTTTCTCAAAATACCTGAAGTTTGGTGTGGTCTTGCGCGTATCGAGCAGTTTGGTGTGCAGGCCGTCAAGCAATGATGTCAGGTAACGGGTGTAAGTGGCAATGCCGCTCATGCGTTGCATAAAGTTCAATGCCAGTCGTTCCGCAGATAACAGAGAAACAGACTTTCCGGAAACCTTAAAAACAATGTCTCCCGGCCTGATCTTTGCTCCGTCCTGAATGAATGACTCAAACTTTGTATCCTCATCAACAGCCTTGAATACCTTTTCAGCAACGGCTGCACCGGCCAGAATTCCTTCCTGCTTGACTATTAATTGTGCAGCACCGATCTTGCTCCCGGCTATTGTCGAGAGCGATGTATGGTCGCCATCACCCAGGTCTTCTTCCAGGGCCAGCTTTATAAATTCATCAATATTCATCTTGAAAAATATTTCCGGCTAGTCTTTTTCGAACTGCAGTTGAACGATAAGGTACTTTCCTTCTGTTTCCTTCAGGAGGAGATAGGTTTTAAATGATGTATTCCCTGAAGTATATGTACCGATAATATATTTTGTGGCTTCACGGGATGACCCGATATGGTTTAAAGTATAGGACTTCACAGGATTATCTTTGAAGAAGCTTTTCATCATCTGTGTGGCGTGGGATTTGCTCATGGTCTGGTCCGTGTCAGGCAGGCTGACATCCAGGGTAGAATTAAAGTGTTCACTGAGTTTGACAGCATCACCGGTTTTCAGTGCCTTATTGACCAGATCTGTTGCTTCCTGAGCTGAAACAGATAAAGAAAAGCCAAAGATGATCCCTGCCTGTATGAATAATATGTATAATAATGACCTCATAATAAAG
>DAOVZP010000221.1 GCA_030635045.1 Bacteroidota bacterium
TACAGTTGTGAGGCCTGGTCAAGGTCGCCATCCATCTGGTATATTTGGGCCAGGATGAACTTAGCCCTGGTCTTGATATCTTTTTTACCTGCCCTGGCAATGCCATCATACAAATAGTCGATCGCATAATCGTACTTTTCCTGCTTTATATACTGGTCGGCAGTTACGAGCGCAAACTCCTTATAGACCGATGTTGGTATATTTTCTTCATCGTTCATATCGCTCTGAATAAGATTCAACAGGGGTTCCGATTTTTCGAACTGCTCCATCTCAATATAGGTTCTGGCAAGCCAGAGCATCGCCTCATATTTTGTGGGATTATCCTCGTATTCTCGCATAACAAAGCTGAAGGACCTGCGTGCACTGAAGTAATCATGCTTGAAGAAATATGATTTACCAATAAGCATATAGGCATCATCAATCCACTTGACATACTCTTTGCCACCAAAGCGCATAGAATGTTTAAGAATGGTTTTCGATCCCTTCTCGATGGATCTGTCAAGCAGAGGAGTTACGGTTTTTGACTCCTGCTCCGTTCCGTAATTAAACAAGGGCAAGACCATATTGTAATTCTCCTTAACAGCGGCCTGTAATTCCTGCTCTGCCTGTATAAGTGCCTCCTTGCCATTCCAGTACACATTATAATGTGAGGTCAGGTTGTGGTACATCCGGCGGGTAAAACTGTTCTTTTTTGTTGAACAGGATCCCAATACGATGACCAGTACAAATAACATGGCCGGGGCCAATGAACGATATGGCTTTCTGCTAATCAAATTAACGGGAAATTATGCTTGATTAACTACTTTTTTTATTAATTATTATCAGATAGCTGCAAATATAGGGAAAGTATTGCTTAATTTGTTTACAGTAGCCGGTAATTAGTGTTTGTCCATAATGTCTGTTTTCATCGTTACACTCGTTATTAAAACAGTCATTTACATCAGTAAACTCCTTATTTTAAATAATTCGCAAGCCTCGAAAGCGAACATTCTGAACCAAACACCGACTTTATGGACGGACACTAACTTAGTGCTGATATGACCTGAATTCTTTGAGTTATTAAATCACAAGCAACTGCTACTTTGTATCCCGCATCTTGTTTTTTCCGATATTTGCAGCACGTTCAATACAAACTTATCAAATGGCCAGGAGAAAAAGAAACGATCGAAAATGGTACTATAAACTCCGTGACAAGTACCGTCTCGTGATCATGAACAATGAGACCTATGAAGAGCGTTTGTCGTTTCGCCTGTCAAGACTGAATGTATTTTTACTGACTGTGTCTGTGTCGATTATCCTGATCACACTAACCATATTTATCATTGCATTCACACCCATCCGTGAATACATCCCGGGTTATATGGACGTAAATATTCCGGGGCAGCTTTACCGACTGGAACAAAGGGCCGATTCCCTTGAAAATGCGTTGAGGACTAAAGATGTCTATCTGCAAAATATCAGGAATATTATTGAAGGTAAGGAAATTTTTGATTCGATCTCACCCGACATGAAATCAGGCATTAACTATGACAGCATTACAATAGAATCATCACCGGAAGATTCTATCCTGCGAGCCGAGTACGATCAGCAAACAAAATATAACTTGTTCTTCTTTGAAACAGAAGGATTGTATGATAGTGAATTGAAGATAAGTGATATAGTATTTTTTCCACCTGTTGAAGGAATCATCATTAATAAATTCAACCTTGCCGAGAAACATTATGGTGTGGATATTGCCACCAGCAATGTATCTATTATTAAATCCGTACTGGACGGGACAGTCATTTTTGCTGACTGGACAACGGAAACAGGCAACACCATTGCTATTCAGCACAGCGGAAATTTTATTTCTATTTATAAGCACAATTCTACCTTACTGCAAAACATTGGCAGTCAGGTCAAGGCAGGCGACCCCATAGCTGTGGTAGGAAATTCCGGCGAACTATCTTCCGGGCCACACCTTCATTTTGAACTCTGGCGCAAAGGCACTCCTGTCGATCCTGAAGAATATATGACTTTTTAGTAGCATAAGGATGAGTAAAAAACGTATCGCAATACTTGGTTCAACTGGTTCAATCGGCATACAAAGTCTTGATATCGTTCGTGCTCATCCTGATAATTTTTCTGTTGAGATCCTAACCGCCGGCAACAACACTGAATTGCTTATTCAGCAAGCCAGAGAATTTCATCCCGATATGGTGGTCATTGCCAATGACGATCATTATGAAGAGCTCTCCAATGCCTTGGCCGATCTGGATATCAAGGTTTATTCGGGTCAGAAATCCGTATCACAGGTAGTGGAAAGTGACAACATCGACATGGTATTGAATGCCATTGTCGGGTTTGCAGGTTTTGAACCAACCGTCAGGGCGTTGCGAAGCGGGAAACCTATAGCACTGGCTAACAAAGAATCCATTGTTGCAGGGGGAGAGCTTGTAACCCGGCTGGCTATGGAATACCGTACTTTTCTTATACCTGTCGACTCAGAACATTCAGCTATCTTTCAGTGCCTCGCCGGTGAGTCTGCCGATGCATTGGAAAAGGTGTATCTTACTGCGTCCGGCGGACCTTTCAGAGGAAAAGACAGGCAGTTTCTTGAAAAAGTCAGTCCTGAAGAGGCACTTAAGCATCCCAACTGGGATATGGGAGATAAGATATCGATAGATTCGGCAAGCTTGATGAATAAAGGCCTTGAAGTAATTGAAGCCAGATGGCTGTTCGGGCTCAAACCCGATCAGATCGAAGTCATCATCCATCCACAATCAGTGATTCACTCCATGGTACAATTTCATGATGGTTCTGTAAAGGCCCAGCTCAGCCATCCGGATATGCGCCTGCCGATCATATATGCACTTTCTTATCCCGATAGACTGCCATCGGAATTTAAAAGGTTCAGCATAACTGATTATCCAAACCTTACTTTTGAGACCCCGGATATAAAAATTTTTCGTAATCTTGCACTCGCTTTTGAAGCTCTGAAGGCTGGTGGAAATATTCCTTGTGCGTTGAATGCCGCCAATGAAATTGCAGTTCGGGCATTCCTGGACAGAAAGATCACATTTCTGCAAATGCCCGGAATCATTGAAAAGTGTTTAGAAAATATATCATATATTGAAAAACCAGAATTCGATGATTATATTGAAACCAATGAAGAGGCCAGGGCAATGGCGATAAATTATATCAGGAATTACAATGGAAATACTCATTAAAATAATACAATTACTGCTCAGTTTATCCATTTTGGTGATCTTTCACGAGATGGGGCACTTTATTGCAGCAAAGATTTTTCGTACCCGGGTAGAAAAATTTTATCTTTTCTTCGACCCATGGTTTTCCGTATTCAAATTCAATTTCAAGGGAACAAAATACGGCCTTGGCTGGCTTCCGCTTGGTGGATATGTAAAGATCAGCGGTATGATCGATGAATCCATGGATAAAGAGGCTATGAAAAGCCCTCCTCAGCCCTGGGAATTCCGGTCAAAGCCGACCTGGCAAAGACTGATCATCATGCTCGGCGGAGTGATCGTGAATGTGATCCTGGCCGTGGTGATCTATATCTTCATGCTTTATACATGGGGAGATAGTTATCTGCCAACTTCTGAAGTTAACAAGTATGGTATTGCCGTAGATTCATTAGGTATGGATATGGGCCTGGCAAACGGCGACAAGATCATTTCTATTGACGGCCAGAAAGTTGAGGAATTTCATCTGATACCTATTACACTGATCCTGGATGAAGCAAAAACCATACAGGTAATAAGGGATAATCAGCTTTTAGATATCCATCTTCCTCCGGGAACTATTGGTAAACTGGTAAAGCATAAGAATCCTAATTTCATCTCAGCAAGATTCCCCTATGTGGTTGAAAAATTCAGAGTTAATTCTCCTGCGGAAGCAGCAGGCATGCAAATCGGTGATCAACTGATTGCCCTGAATAACGAACCTCTATTATATTTTTATGAATATCTTCGGGAAATACCGAAACTTAAAGGAGAGGAGATCAGCATAACAAGCCTCAGGGGAGCAGACACAATTCTTGTATCATTTACTGTTCCGGAAGAAGGAGCCATAGGCGTATACCGGACCTCTCCCGAGGAGTTTTTTCAATTCAACACCAAGGATTATTCTTTTGTCTTTTATTGGGTTTGCCATTTCTCCACCAATGTACACTAACTTTGCTACTATATGAATACTTAGAGCAGCATGTCTTATGATTGCTCGGAGAGTTCCTCGGTCTAACTCCTTGTGATCAGGGACTACA
>DAOVZP010000242.1 GCA_030635045.1 Bacteroidota bacterium
GGCAGTGGAAACCTTGAACTTATTAACACACCGGATATAAACTGGCCTCCTGATTTTGAGGCATATGAACCCAAGATATCTAAAAATATCAGGACCACTAAAACAGGTGTTTCCGGAAGCCGGACCTTTGAATTCCTTGCTATTCCCCGCAGTGCCGGAGATTTTGTTGTCGGCCCGATAGAACTGAGCTATTTTGACCCGGCCTCCGGGCAATATAAAAGCCTGTCGACCGAAGCATTTCATATACATGTGGAGAAAGGGGACCAGCAAACATCTTCTGTAAGCTACAGCGGTGTTGCACAGGAAGATATCATGTACCTGGGGCAGGATATCCGATACATAAAGACAGGAAATTTTCCGCTATCAGCCAGGGGATATTATCTCTTTGCCTCGCCACTGTATTTTATGCTGCTTGCTGCACCGGCCGTCATCCTGGCATTGCTGTCTCTTTTGTTGATCAGCAACCGCAAAAAGCGGAGCAACGTGGCACTTGTCAGGAACCGCAAGGCCACCAGGGTAGCCAGAAAAAATCTCAAAAAGGCCAACGAGTTCCTCAAGGCACAAGAACGTGAAGCCTTTTATACTGAAGTATCCAGGGCATTGTGGGGATATCTCAGCGATAAGTTCAATATCCCATTGTCAGACCTTTCCATGGACACGGTACGCGAAAGATTGTCGGCAAAAGAGGTTAGCGAAGAAAGCATCAATACATTCATTGAAGTATTGAACAAATGCGAGTTTGCACGGTTTGCACCCGGCAAAAGCACCGATTTGATGAATGAGATCTATAAGGAAGCTATTATGTTCATCAGCCGTATCGAAGGTGAACTTAAATCCTGAGTTTATATGAGAAAGATCATAAGCATAGTTGGCGCAATATTATTCTCCATATCACTACTGGGGCAGCAAGACCTTATCACACAAGGTGATTCAGCTTATAACAGGGAGATGTACACCGAGGCCATCAGCAATTATGAGGCTGTCCTGGACCAGGGTTTTGAATCAGCCCAATTGTATTACAACCTGGGGAATGCTTATTTCAATATTAACATGCTGCCTGCTGCCATACTCAACTATGAGCGGGCGAAAGTACTCGCACCCGCTGATGCCGATATTGATTTCAATCTGAATATTGCCAACAGTATGATACCTGACAAGATAGAATCGGTGCCGGAGATCTTTTATATCCGCTGGTGGAAATCACTGCGCAACAGTTTTAACTTATATACCTGGACCATTGCAAGCATCAGCATTTTTGTGTTGTTTATTCTGTGTGCAGGCATTTTCTTCCTGTCAAGGAATATCCTCATGCGAAAATTCGCATTCTGGTCCGGGATCTTTTTCATTCTGTTCAGCATTGCCGGCTTTTCGATGACATACACCAGGTACGACATTCAGAGCAAGCATCTCGAAGCCATCGTCTTCGACCCTACCATCACCGTTAAATCCTCTCCCAATCAACTGGGAAAAGACCTTTTCGTGATCCATGAAGGCACAAAGGTCTTCATCCTTGAAGAGATCAATGAATGGTGCAATATTAAGATTGCAAACGGAAGTGACGGGTGGTTGCCGGCGACCAGTATAAAGCGGATTTGAAATCAGAAGCAGTAGGCTGTGGGCTGTAGGCTGCCTGCAAACCAATTCAACCTGTATCAGGTGCCTAAAGTGAACTAAAGTTTGGAGTGAGCTAAAGTTTGGTATTGTCCAATAGCCATTTAGCCATTTAACCATTTAACAATGTAACCAATTCAACCAACTCCAAGTACTCCAAGTACTCCAAGTACTTCAAGTATTCTAAGTACTTTAAAATCCTAACTTTTTAGCTAATTTCTTGGGCAAAGCATCCTTATGTATCATGATCGCCACGGTATTAAGCCTCAGATAAGACTCTGACATATAGAGATATCCTCCCTTGTCGTTGCTGTCGTCATCCCAGCTGTTTTTTGTGATATAATATCGTGTGCCATTCTGGTCTTCCACTATACCGGTCAGGTGCATCAGGTGATCATCGGTTGAAGTATAATTATCGAAGTGCTCCTGGCGCATTTCCTGATCGACTGCTTTCTCATCGCCCGGTTTTTCAAAGACATACAGCTCTTTACCTTTCTCCGACTCAGTAAGCTTTTCCCAGCGTTCACGTTCAGTTCCGCTGAGGCTTTCCACTTTCTTTTCGGGCAGGATGGCGATGCCATTCCTGTGTGAGAAACCGCGATCGCTTACGTCCCCGTCCCAGCACACTGTATAACCATTTTCCAATGTATTATCGATCACCTCCATCAGTTCATCTGCCGGAAGGTTATAATAGAGATCATCGGACCAGTTGTCGGGAATCTCAAGGTTTACCGGTTCATAATATGGGTAAATGGAATATGAGGTCAGTTCAATATAATTGTCCGGGTCTATCTCAATTGCAGATGCATAGCCAAGTGGGCTAACATCCACTCCCACATATTCAAAGGAAGCGGGAACATGTCCGAGGTAAACATCCAGTATGGCATTATAGGCTTCGAACCATTTAGGGCTAAGCTTTCCGCCACGTTTTTTGATCACTGCATCAAGGAAAGCCTTCAATACAGCATCCAGTTCTCCATGATTATGCTTCTCTTCCCCTATTTCAAGGCCTGCATACACCGTTTCAGGTACGATGCCGTATTCAGCTATCACATTTGTTACGTCGTGGGCCTGACCACCAGCACCAAAGTTTGACCTGCCGTGGAGCCTGACATACTTCAGGGCCTTATCAGCATAAGTATTTCGCACAATGAACATCTCTGACAGATCAGTTTCTTTTTCTGTGATCCGCAGCACTTCTGCTTCGAGGAAAGAGACTGCGCCAAATGCCCAGCAGGTACCGGAGCGGTGCTGATCTTTAACTGAAGTTACCGGGTTTTCAACAAGAATTTCAAAAATATAAGCTGTATCAGCAACCTCATCCTGCGCAATAAGCTGTGCGGGAGAAAAAATAATATATATGGTGATACAGGCAAGCAGAACCGAATTTGTTAAGGCTTTCATTTTTAGGCATTTTAGTAATTGGATTGATATTGTCTATGCAAAATTACAATAAAAAATACATTCTTTCCGGTTCGCCGTTATCTGATTTATGCCTGCCGATAACTTGATTAAACTTGCTTTTTTATCAGAATCTTTTAATTTTGTTATTTAATTGCTTAAAATAATTTAACCTATATTTGTTAATACTTTTAAGTAGCGCAGGTTTGCACCTTTTTAAAAAAGGTTTAACTTAGTGGCATCAATCATTGTTATTGCACTAACATAAAATTAATATTCCGTTAAAACCAAAAATCAAATTTGACTAACATGAAAAATAAAATTTTACCATTAAGTCTTGTTACGTTAGTTATTTGCCTGGCAGCATTTCTCATTTCTGCTACCTCTTCTTACCCTGATTTTTTCATCCCTCTTGGTGATGATGAAGGTGTAGAAACTATTTCTTCGGAGCAATATCTGGCAAAGCTTCGTAACAACCAGGTTACCGGCATCATTGATCCGTCTGATGTCATCAATGCCAGGATCCAAGCTGAAAAGATTGCCGTCCAGAATGCCAACCGTGATGACATTACGTGGTCATTCCTGGGGCCCGACAATGTTGGCGGAAGGACCAGGGCGTTCATTTTTGACAATACTGATGAAGCATCCAACACGATCATTGCCGGTGCTGTCAGCGGTGGCCTGTATAAATCCACCAACGTAGGCCTCACCTGGGTTAAGATTAATGGTGAAGGAAATAACCTGAATGTATCCTGCATGGCGCAAGGAGCTGACGGAACCATCTACGTGGGTACCGGAGAAGGATTCACCATCCAGGATTATTCTATTTTCCAGGACTTTATTTGAATTTCCGGAATCTGCTCAAATTGGGGAATCTGGTCGGGCACATCTCTTCGCATAGCCAGCATGGTCTCGAAATAGGTGAAACCTCGTGACTCCAGGTAAGCGA
>DAOVZP010000137.1 GCA_030635045.1 Bacteroidota bacterium
CCGGCCTATGATGCCTGTGCTTTTCTGTTAAAAGCACCGCATATTTATGACACCTTACAGCCTGCGCCTCCACCACCTGCTGTTTATGAGCCAATTATTTACTCAACCATGATGTGGGTTGGTATGCCTCTTTCCATCCAGGGACTGACATGGCTGCCGGAGAACAATGACTGGACACTGAGTATAAGAATGGCGAAGCCTTACCGCAGGTACTTCTCAACACCGCCGGCCGACGAATATGTAAGTACAGATTCTACTGACCATAACTGGCCTGCTTATACTTTCAAAACTGAGGGTGTTGCCACAACACAGTATAGCGCAACCAAAGCTGAATCTGACCTTGAGCTTATCAACATTGTGCCTAATCCATACTATGCATATAGTAGTTATGAGAATAATGCACTTGATAACAGGATCAAGATCACCAATCTGCCTCAACAGGCCACTATTACAATTTACAATGTGAATGGAACTCTTGTCCGCCAGTTGACCAAAGACTCAGAAGAAACCTTTGTTGACTGGGATTTGAAAAACTTTGCCGGCATTCCGATTGCAGGAGGTATTTACATTGTACATGTTAATACAAATGTTGGTGAAAAAGTGCTTAAATGGTTCGGGATCTTGCGTCCACCGGATCTGAATACTTTTTAATGCATGTTTGAGAAAATGATATTAATAACACTAAATATAGTAAGTATGAAGAGTTTTTATAAATACTTAATTACACTCGTCATAATCGGCATGTTAATCATTCCGGATAGTAGCCTGTATGCAGGAAATAAGGACCGTTCGGGACAGGCTGGTGCCACAGAGTTGTTAATCAATCCCTGGGCGAGAAGTTCGGGTTGGGGCAATGTATCAACCGCGAATGTTAATGGACTTGAATCTATGTTCATTAATGTTGCAGGTTTAGCCTTCACCAACAGAACCGAACTGGTGTTTTCTCACACCACATACCTTAAAGGTACCGATATTAGCATGTTTGCATTTGGATTTTCTCAGCGAATCGGCGATGCAGGAGTGATCGGGTTGAATGTGGTCTCGATGAATTTTGGGGAAATCGAAGTGACAACCCCCAATTCACCGGAAGGAGGCAGAGGTGTGTACAAGCCAAACCTTATGAATATTTCTATCGCTTATGCCAAAGCTTTCTCAAACAGCATATATGGTGGAATCACCGTCAAGATAATTTCTGAGTCGATTGCTGATGCAAACGCACAGGGGATTGCCATTGATGCCGGTATTCAATATGTGAGCGGGGAAATGGATCAGATCAAGTTTGGTATATCCCTAAAGAATATTGGGCCCCGGATGAAGTTCTCAGGTGATGGATTGCTGCAAACAGCATTCCTCGCGGAACAGGAGAATGCTTTCTCTATGAACATGCCATCTGAATCCTTTGAGCTACCAACAGCATTGGATATCGGGGCAGCTTATGATTTCTATATCGGCGATTGGAACAGGATAACCGTTGCCATAAACTTCAGGTCAAACTCCTTCGGGAAAGATCAGTTTATTGGAGGTTTGGAATATGCTCTCAAAACATACCTGATGCTCCGTGTTGGCTATACTTATGAAGATGGTATCACCAAAAAAGCGGACAGGACCAACGTTTTTACAGGTCCCAGCGCAGGTTTAACTGTTTCTATCCCCACCAATAAGGAAAAAGGATCCTCTATTGATATCGACTATTCATACAGAGCAACAGATCCTTTCTCAGGAACACACAGCATTGGAGCACGCGTGGTATTTTAAGCCACAGGTTTAATCCGGACTTTTAATTTTTATCATATATGAAAGGCCCTTTACTTAAGGGTCTTTCATTCTTTTCAAATACCAATACAAGTTCTATGTCAGAATTAAAATATTATACTAAGGAGGGCTTGAAGAAGCTGAAAGAGGAACTTGAACACCTTGAATCCGTACAACGCCCTGATATCTCTAAGCAAATAGCAGAAGCACGAGATAAAGGAGACCTGTCGGAGAATGCTGAATACGACGCAGCCAAGAACGCACAGGGTATGCTCGAACTGCAAATATCAAAACTGCAGGAGGAGATCCGTAATGCACGCATCATCGACGAGTCCAAGATGGACACATCCAAGATACTTATCCTTTCTGTGGTGAAGATCAAAAATCTCAAAAATAACGCCCTGATGACATACACCCTGGTGCCTGAAAGTGAAGCTGACCTGAAATCCGGAAAGATCTCAGTAAGTTCCCCCATTGCAAAAGGCCTGCTGGGGAAAAAGGTCGGTGATACAGTTGATATTATGGTACCTGCCGGAAAGGTCACCTTTGAGGTCCTCGAAATCAGCAGGTAAATAATCCTTTCGTTTCTCATTATCTTCATTATTCGGTTTTACTGAGAGGCTGTCTCAAAAGGTCTTCCAAGGTCATTTCGAGCGTATGCGAGAAATCTATACTATTAATACTCAGCAGAATAGATTTCTCCCTTCGGTCGAAATGACTTAAATGTCTGGCTTTTAAGACAGCCTCTTATACATAAGCCCTATTCACTGGCATTTATCCGCATTCTGTTCAGCCCAAGCCTTTAACTGAACAGCTCCCACCGTAGTCTTTTTTGAGCTTGAAAAACCATATATATTGTATTACATTCTATCTCAATAAACAAATTGAGTGAAATATAATGCCTGTAATGGCTGCCACTCATTTTGTGCATAGCGTACCAAACCAAAACCAGAACATTATGAAAAAACGCCTACCCTATGCACTCGTCCTATCATTTTTATTAATTTCTACACAGGTCTGCCTTGGAGATAAATACAGAGGAAATAATAAATCCTCACCCCGGGCTGAAGTAAAGCAAACAGCTGCAGGTTGTGCTGCAGCATCGGGATATCGCTTTCTCACCATCAACAATGTCAGGGGCCGTATCAACACTGGTGGTGATATGTGGTGGGACCTCCACGACTTTTCCCAATACTATATTCCCGCAAACGGACAGGCAACATCATTATTTGCCGGCTCATTGTGGATTGGCGGATTAGACATTAACGATCAGCTGAAGCTTGCAGCATTGCGCTTCAGGCAAAGCGGTAACGATTACTGGCCCGGCCCGCTAACCATTGATGGTACGGCATCGGTCGATGAGATTACCTGTGCTCAGTATGACCAGCACTTCGTGCTCACCCGTGCGGAAGTGGATGAATACCTCGGCTGGTGGCATAGTGAAAACAGGGCTGTAGAATACCCGGAATACCAAATTCCCGAATCTATCCTTAAATATCCGGCACATGGAGATTTTTCAAAGAACCAGAGTTATTACCTGGCACCTTTTCGCGATGTTGACGGGGATGGGGATTACGACCCAACCCTGGGTGATTATCCATATTACGATATCACCAATGAACTCTGTCCATTGAATTATGCCGGAGATCCAAACTATGTTCCCCAAAGGACCATGGAAGAAACACAGATGGGTACGGTACAGGGAAGTATCCTTGTTGATCAGGTCCTGAAAGGAGACCAAACCCTCTGGTGGATATTCAACGATAAAGGCAATTTCCATTCTGAAACACAGGGTTCATCTATCGGGTTTGAGATCAGGGCACAGGCTTTTGCTTTCGCCACTAATGATGAGATCAATAATATGACATTCTACACCTATGAGATCATCAACCGTTCTACCTTTACCCTGCAAAACACATATTTCAGCCCATGGGTGGATACCGACCTTGGGTATTCCGACGATGACTATGTTGGCTGTGATGTTGCCAGAGGGCTTGGCTACTGCTATAACGGAACATCAGTTGATGGCAATTCTGAGCCGGAGGCTTACGGAAATCAGCCACCGGCCATAGGCATCGACTTTTTTCAGGGCCCGTATATAGATCCCGATGGCCGCGACAATCCCGAATTTACAGGTGATTGTTCAATACTGAATTCCCAATATGAATGGGATCAGATGGCCATCAATGGAGTAAACTTCGGCAATCATATTGTTGATGATGAACGCTTCGGTATGCGGCGCTTCGTCTATCATAATAATGATAACAGCCCACAGGGAGATCCTGACCTGGCACCGGAATACTACAATTACCTGAGGGGGTTCTGGAGAGACAATACCCGCATGCTGTATGGAGGCAATGCACACTTCAACTCGGGTGCTGTAGGCCCGGAGTGTGACTTCATGTTTCCCGGAGACTCAGATCCCTGTAACTGGGGCACCAGGGGAATTCCTCCCAATGGAGGTTATAATCAAAATGGCCTGTACTGGACAGAGGAAACTGCAGATAACAACCCTTTCGACAGGCGTTTCATGCAATCAGCCGGCCCATTTACCCTTGAGCCCGGGGCGGTAAACTACATAACTGTCGGGATTCCATGGGCACGCGCAGCATCCGGCGGGCCCTGGGCCTCCGTAGAACTGCTGCGTGTGGTGGATGACAAATGCCAGAAACTATTCGACAATTGCTTTAAAGTGCTGGATGGCCCCGATGCCCCTGATATGGCCATTGTGGAGCTCAACAGGGAATTGATCTTTTATATCTCCAATTCAAAAATTTCAAATAATTACCTGGAGAGATACCGGGAATACGATAATACTATCATTCAGCCTAATCCTGCCGATACAACAAGGAGAAGCGATTCGCTGTATCATTTTGAAGGCTATCAGATATACCAGCTCGCCAATGCGACAGTTACCCTCGACAGCAAAGACAATGCGGACCTTGTTCGTTTGGTGGCACAGTTTGATATTAAGAATGGGATAAGTACGCTTGTTAACTACTACTACGACAAAAATATTCAGGGGAATGTGCCCATTATTGAAGTTGAGGGAGGTGATAACGGAATCCGGCACTCATTTACTATCACAGAAGATGCTTTTGGAACAAGCAACCGCCAACTGACCAATTTCAAGCAGTACTATTATACCACCATTGCATATTCATATAATATGTATATGCCGTACAGCCAGGAACCGGGAGTTCTTGAGGGCCTCAGGGGACAGAAGAAACCCTATCTTGCCGGGCGCAGAAATATTCGTACTTATACTGCAATACCACACCCTATTGTTAATGGAACAGTGTTAAATTCCACTTACGGACAGGGCCCGCAGATTACACGTGTACAGGGAAACGGCAATGGTGGCATGATCATCGAACTCACTGATGAATCCATAGAACTGATCATGAACAAGCCACCCGCCGATTCACTGAACGTAATGGGAAGCCCTGACTACCCGATTGCATACGAGGCCAAATATATGAATGGCTTAGGACCACTAAATGTAAAAGTCGTTGATCCACTGAATGTGATCACATCAGAATATATAATTGAATTTAACAATGTGATTGTGTCTGTTTCTGACAGTGCCCATATTGATTCCGCCGGCTGGAAGATAATAAATCTTAGCAGTGGTGAAGTGTATTTTTCAGATAAGGAGATCAACTATAATGATGAGCAGCTATTTCTTGATCTGGGATTATCCATTCAAGTATCTCAACCCTTCTA
>DAOVZP010000300.1 GCA_030635045.1 Bacteroidota bacterium
AAGAAGGCCATGCCCTGACGTGGATGGATGCTGTTGTGGATGGGAAAGCCGTTACACCCCGCATTGGACTGGCTGTAGAGATCAACGCCCTGTGGTATAATGCCATCATGTTCAGCCTGGAACTGGCAGCTTCCGCCGGTGACGAAAAGTTTATCGCTAAATGGGAAGCTGTAGCCAAAAAAATTCCTTCTGCCTTTAAAGAGGTTTTCTGGCAGGAAAGCAAAGGATATCTTGCCGATTATGTAAACGGAGATACAAAAGACTGGTCTGTAAGGCCAAACCAGATCATAGCCGCTTCCCTGCCTTACCAGGTTGTGGATGAGGGTATGCGGATGTCGATCGTAAATACAGTCAGGAAAGAGCTCTTAACCCCCAGGGGATTGAGAACGCTTTCTCCTAAAAATATTCACTACAAAGGTATTTATTTCGGCAGCCAGCCGGAACGCGACAGAGCATATCACCAGGGAACCGTATGGCCCTGGCTGTTCGGGCTTTTTGCTGACGCCTAGCTGAGGATCTATGGGAAAGAAGGGGTGGAGTATATCAGAAATTTATACAAAGGCTTTGAGGAAGTAATGTCAGAAGCAGGTATTGGTTCCATATCAGAAGTTTATGACGGTGATCCGCCACACCTTCCGGGAGGAACAATATCGCAGGCCTGGAGTGTGTCGGAACTGTTGCGGACAAATAAATTGCTGGAAAAGTATGAAAGAAAAACAAAAGATAATTAATAGTATAGCAGACTGCCAATGAAAGTTTTAATGTTTGGGTGGGAATTCCCTCCGCATATTACAGGAGGACTTGGTACAGCTTGCTTTGGGCTTACCAAAGGCCTTATGAAGCATGATGTGGAAGTGATGTTTGTGGTGCCTAAAGCTTATGGCGATGAAAACCAGGAGGCTGTCAGGCTCATCAATGCCAGCGATATCAGTATTGATTTCAGGGATTCAAAATATGAAGAATACTGGCGCCGCATTACCTATATGGAAATAGGTTCCAACCTTATCCCCTATGTGGGCCCCGAAGAATTTAAAAGGATCACAGAGGCCAGTGAACTGGAATCATCGTCCAGCGAGGATGACATATTATCAAAAAACTTTGAGTTTTCCGGAAAGTATGGTACCGACCTGATGGATGAAGTGAAGCGCTATGCACTTGTTGCTTCAGCCGTTGCCGCTACCAGCGATTTCGATGTGATCCATGCTCATGACTGGCTGACATATTCAGCAGGAATTGCAGCTAAAAGCGTGAGTGGGAAACCACTGGTAGTGCATATGCATGCCACTGAATTTGACCGCTCGGGAGAGAATATAAATCAGAATGTATACGATATTGAAAGGCACGGCATGGAAGAGGCTGACAGGGTAATGGCTGTCAGTAACCTTACCCGGAATATTGTCATTGAAAAATACGGCATCAACCCTGATAAAGTTGTTACGGCATATAATGCAGTTGAGCCTAGTGATAAGCCAAATCTGCAGTACCAACGTGGCGTAAAGGAAAAGGTAGTGACATTTCTTGGTAGGGTCACTTTTCAGAAAGGCCCTGATTATTTTGTTGAAGCTGCGAGAAAAGTGCTGGATAAGGATCCCAGTATCCGCTTCGTCATGGCCGGCAGCGGAGACATGCTCAACAAAACCATAAAACGTGTTGCCGAATTAAAAATGGGTGACCGTTTCCACTTTGCCGGCTTTCTGAAGGGAGATGATGTTGACAGGATGTTCGGCCTCAGTGATGTGTTTGTAATGCCGTCAGTATCAGAACCATTTGGCATTGTTCCCCTCGAAGCCATGCGCTCAAATGTTCCGGTGGTGATCTCCAAACAATCGGGGGTTGCGGAAATACTGGTGCATGCCCTGAAAGTGGATTTCTGGGATGTTGATGCGCTGGCAGATTCCATATACGGGCTTCTGCATTACGAAGGCCTTTCGAAAATGTTCAAACAGTATGGCAAAGAAGAAGTTGATAACCTGAAGTGGGAGAATGCAGCCATCAAAGTTAAAGAAGTATATCAGAGTGTTTTATAAGATTAAACCGGCAAACAAAAATATATGAAGTCAATTTGCTTTTATTTTCAGGTACATCAGCCATACAGGCTGAGAACTTATCGTTTTTTCGATATTGGTACGAACCATCATTATTATGATGAACAGCAAAATCGATTTATCATGCGCAGGGTTGCTGATAAGTGCTATTTGCCCATGAACCAGTTGTTACTGGATATGATCAATGAATACGGCTCTGCTTTTAAGGTGAGTTTTTCTATTTCAGGTACTGCCCTTGATCAGTTTCAGGCCTATGTTCCGGATGTGCTCGATAGCTTTCGGGCATTGGCCAATACCGGTAATGTGGAGTTTCTTGCAGAAACATATGCACATGCTCTGCCATCTCTGAAAAGCAAGGAAGAATTCACAGAACAGGTGGGTATTCACAGGAAAAAGATTGAAGAATTGTTCGGGCAAACGCCTACAACTTTCAGAAATACCGAGCTGATCTATTCTGATGAGATTGGAGAAATGGTAGCGGAGATGGGCTTCAAGCTGATGCTTACGGAAGGTGCCAAACATGTTCTTGGCTGGAAAAGCCCGAACTATATGTATACCAATGCTATCAATCCGAAACTTAAACTCTTGCTGAAAAATTTCAGGCTGAGTGATGATATCGCTTTTCGCTTTTCGGAGCAGAGCTGGGGAGAGTGGCCGCTGACAAGTGAAAAATTCGTGGGTTGGCTGAATGAGATAGATCCGCGTGAGGAGGTCGTGAATCTCTTCATGGATTACGAAACCTTTGGTGAGCACCAATGGCCGGAAACAGGCATCTTTGAATTTATGAGAGCCCTGCCGGCAAGGGTGTTTTCACATTCGGACTTTACATTTAATACTCCCTCCGAACTTGGAGAGAAGCTGCAACCGGTATCTGTCGTAAATGTACCCAATCCCATTTCCTGGGCTGATGAAGAAAGGGATTTGACGGCCTGGCTTGGTAATGAGTTGCAGGATGAGGCTTTTGATAAGCTGTATTCCGTTCAGGAAAAAGTAAAAAAATGCAAGGACCCGGAAATATTACGCGATTGGAGATACCTTCAAACCAGTGACCATTTCTATTATATGTGTACCAAATGGTTTTCCGATGGTGATGTTCACAAGTATTTCAACCCTTACGGAACACCTTATGAAGCATTCATTAATTATATGAATATACTTTCCGACTTCATGATCAGGCTTGAGCAGGATAAACCATCGAAAGATTAATTATGGATTTGAAAGTCGAAGGACATTTAT
>DAOVZP010000154.1 GCA_030635045.1 Bacteroidota bacterium
GGATTTGGAGAAGAACGCATTGAAGAATATGACAGGTATGTTCATGATATGAAACCTATTCCAGAGGGATTTGAGTTTGTACCGCACGCTCTTGAAGATTGGAGTCACCCATCAACAAGATTTTTTACAGGATTCAAAATAGGTTATAACCTGAGGTAATCCAAAGCGGTGTCCCTCTCGATGATGAATTCCTCCTCCTCATAGGGTTGGATTCCTGTCATGCATGTCTTTTGCCTGCCCTGCCTGACTCTCCTTTGAATCATGCTGAAGCAGGTATAAGTCCCCTATCCACCATATTACACTGTAACTCCTGTATCTTCCGCAATCCTGTGATGAAATCGTTCGACAGGATTCTTTCGGGGGATAGAATAACTAATAGCTGCTACACACTTTCAGTAAGTTTTTACAGTCAGTCATATTTGTCGAGAACCTGCAATGATGCTCATTCAGATGCTCGAAATACTTACCGCTGATACCTGTAACAGCAGTTGATGTCGCAAGCCAGACCGGTGTGGCAGCACCCTGGCCGGGGCTTTCATGGCCTCCGAATCCAAGGCTGTTGCTGAGTTGTGAATTTACATCTCCCGGATGACAAGCATTCACTGTTATTTCAGATGGATCAAATAGCCCGGCAAATGCAGCTGAAAGCATGCGGTCCGCCTGTTTTGATTGGCGGTAGGCAGTATTATTATCATATCTTCTGTACTTAAACTCCGGATCATTCATATCCAGTTCCCCGGCCCAGTAACTTGCAACATTTATTATCCTGGCCGGTGCAGATGCTCTTAAAATGGATTCAAAAGCCATGATCATCCTGTAATATCCCAACACATTAGTTGCAAACTGCATCTCAATGCCTTCTGCATTTTCTGTTCTGGTTAACGGACAGCTTGCAGCATTGTTTACCAGGATGTGCAATGGCCCCTGCCAGTGGTTGGCAAGAGAGTGAATGTCGGCCTCAATGGACAGATCAACTACCTGGTAGCTTATATCGGTATTGCCGGATTCAGCGATAATCTCCCGGCATGCTTTGACCAGGAGTTTTTCACTTCTTCCGACAAGGGTTAGCCTGTAGCCGGGTTTTAATGCAATATCACGTGCAATTGCAAAACCTATCTTTCCGTAAGCACCGGTAACGATCACCACTTTCTTATTCATAAGTAATCTCCTTTCTGCATAAAATTAATCACATCTGGCTGAGGAAGCAAGAAGTTTGTGAATTTTCATGCGTTGACGGAAAGCTGCCAATGATTAGACCAAATGGCCTGTTTGTTAATATAGGTGGGTGATAGATGTTTTATGGGCATATATTAGCTCAGGTTTTAAACCAAAACTTTCGGCGAAATATTTCCTGCCATATAAGTTTTAGTTAAACATTACATTAGGCGAACTGAGGCCGGTCTGAACAGCCGGCCTCAATTTTTATATATCAGCCCTCTTCCATTTTACGAATTGCGATTATCAATATACAAATTGCAAATGAAGATGACTAGTGTACGCTTAAAACTTCATATTTTACTTACCACCAAGTCCCCAAGGCACTAAGGTTCACCAAGACAATTATTTAACCTTGGTGATTCTTGGAGTCTTAGAGCCTTGGTGGTAAGTATATTTATGTAAGCCCTCTAAAACAATATTGCCTTAAATAGAGCTATTATCAAGCATTTTACCAATTCAAT
This sequence comes from Bacteroidota bacterium, assembly GCA_030635045.1. Classification (GTDB taxonomy): domain Bacteria; phylum Bacteroidota; class Bacteroidia; order Bacteroidales; family B18-G4; genus B18-G4. Next base: position 1,680 of record DAOVZP010000154.1, read on the forward strand.
CTAAATTAAACATGAGAAGCCCTTGTACCGAGTTATTTTATAAATTTGCCGGTAAATACAGAGAGAATGGACATTTTGTATAACAGTAAGTTCCTGAAACACAATGTTGACAGTGAGGCTGAAGGAGCATATCGTATTGCAGATTTTGGAGACCTTCCGGACATTGAGGCGAATGGAGAGCCTTATCTTGAACTTGTCCATAACCCGGCCTATATTGAAAGCATAAAAAATGCCTGCCGGAATGAGGAGATTATGGCAGAGGTCAGCTTGAATAACAACAGCTGGGAAGCAGCGAAAACAGCAGTTGGCCTGAGCATAATGGCTGCAGAAAATAATTCATTTGCAGCGATCCGCCCCCCCGGACATCATGCCGGAACAGAGCGGGCATCCGGCTTTTGTTTCTTCAATAATATTGCCATTGCAACACAAAAACTTGTTAGTGAAGGAAAAAGGGTTTTCATTTTTGATATTGACGGACATCACGGCGATGGAACCCAGGCGATATTTTATGACCGTAAAGATGTCTTTTACTGCTCCGTTCACCAGCACTATGCCTTTCCGTTTACCGGCTTTTCAATTGAGACAGGCCATGGGGAAGGGAAGGGATATACAGCTAATTTTCCCATTTATGCTGGAAAAGGAGATAAGGAATTCCTTGAAGTTGTTGATAAAGCTATTTCCCTGGCCCGTCAGTTTCAAGCTGATGTGATCGCAGTTTCAGCAGGTTTCGACAGCTATACAGATGATCGCCTGCTTGACCTGAATTATACAATCAGAGGATACTACGAATGTGCTTTCAGGTTAAGAAGGGCCTTTTCGGATATTTTTGCTGTCCTGGAAGGCGGTTATCACTACGATATTCGCAAGTGCGTCGACAGTTTTGTTGAAGGGATACATAAAGGAGCCGTACCTCCCAGGCAACAATGGGATGAAAATATGGCTATCGGTTAAGCTGCAGTCACCATCCCTCACTATTTAAATTCATTATAAATTATTGTAAATGAGTACATTTCATGTTGATAACTACATATATATATGCGATTAGTGACTATATTGGCGGCACAAAATTAAATCCTAAAATCTCAAGTGTCATGAAAAAATTATTTTTATCTCTATTTGTTCTTATCATCACAATATCTGCTTTTTCACAACAGGTCTCAAGACAAAGAGTGATTATTGAAAACTTCACTGCTGACTGGTGTGGCTGGTGTCCGAGTGCACACCAGGGAATTGAAGATCTCATAGCTAATGGGTATGATGTTGCACCGATCGCATATCATGTGGGAGGGGATCCCTTTCAAACAGCTGCAACCAGTTACAGGAATAATTATTATGGTGTTGGTGGTATTCCACACTCACAGTTTGATGGTGTACTTGAAGCCGTTGGAGGCTCCACATCAGGTACCACCTACGGCACTTACCTGCCATTAGTGCAAAACCGGCTTGCAATACCCTGTGACTATACGATGTCCATATATGGTCAAAATAATGGATTGGATTATGACATAAGTGTGGTATTGGACCTTGAAAATGGAACTCCACCGAATGACCTTACATTACACTTCGTCCTGTGTGAAGATCATATACCATATGTCTGGCAGGGGCAGCCAGAGTGCAGGTGGGTATGCAGAGAAATGTACCCGGATCATTTAGGTACCGACATTGACTTTGCAGGTGGCAATCAACTGATATTTAACTATTCATTTACCATTGATCCTACATGGACTGCAGACAATCTTGAATTTACTGCCTTTTTGCAAAATGAGGCGGATAAGGAAATTCTTCAGGGAAACTGGGTTCCCAAACCAGATCTCATCCCATTTCAAGCTACAGCAAATTTCAGTTGTAGCAACACACAGCCCTGCGATGGCACAACAGTAGATTTCTATGATGAATCAATGGGTATTATCACTTCATGGCTTTGGACATTTGAAGGCGGAACACCGGCTACTTCTACAGAAGAAAATCCTACAGTAACATATAATACAACCGGTGTTTATGATGTTCAACTGTACGTCGAAGACGCTTCAGTAAACAGTACAATGCTCATTGAGGATTATATTGATGTAATCACGGCCCCCGGGCAAGCAGGAACTCCTACAGGCCCTTCTGACCTTTGTGACGGAGGTACAGGATATAATTATAATACCACTGCTCCCTCAGGCCCGGTTTCATCGTATACCTGGGAGATCGATCCCGCTTCAGCCGGTACTATTATGGGAACTTCAACTGTTGCTACACTTGATGTGAATCCCGCATATACCGGAACGATTGATATTACTGTCAGAGCTGATAATCAATGTGGTGATGGGATTTGGTCGGATGCATTTCAGGCTACTGCACATGCAACACCATCTATATTCTGGGTCTCGGATGGAAGCAGCTATTGTGTCGGTACAGGGGGTGTTGAAGTAACACTTGATGGATCAGAAACTGGTGTTGATTATGAGCTTCTGCTCGACGGAGTTGCAACAGGAACCATCGTAGCCGGTACAGGATCTGCTATCAGCTTCGGCAACCAGACCGATGAGGGCATCTATACAGCTTTCGCATTCACCGATTATTGCGATAACATAATGTATGGAACAGCATATATTTATCCGATCGATGTACCCGGCCAGGCTGCAACGCCAGATGGAGATGCTGCAGTTTGTATAGGCGGAACTAATGAATATACAACCGATGGGGCACCGGATGCTGAAACATATATCTGGACACTGGATCCTGTAGAGGCAGGCCTTATTACAGGAACCACCGTGAATGCAAGCATTGAGTGGAGTGCCACATATACCGGTGAAGCGACAATTGCGGTTCAGGGTATCAATGATTGCGGAGACGGTTTAGTCTCTGATCCTTTCACCGCTACCGTGAATGCGCTTCCTGAACCTGAGATTACAGGCGATGAATATGTTTACGAAAATACTCCCGGTTATACCTACTCGAGCCCGGATCATGCCGGTGCCGGCTACGCCTGGACCGTAACAGGTGGTACTATCACCAACGGACAGGGTACACATGAGATCACAGTAACATGGGGCAGCATTGGTACGGGCTATGTAAACCTTACCGAGACCTCTGCAGCCGAATGTGAAGGCATTGCAGCTGAGTTAGTAGTTTATATCCAGCCTCTCGCGATCAATGAATCATTCATGAACGAGATCTCCCTGTATCCAAACCCGGCCGGGGAATCACTGAATATCGAATTATATTCGCAAAAGGATGCTAACATCAGCGTTCAGGTGGTAAACCAGACAGGCCAGTTGATGCTTGACATAACCGAAACCCTTACAACAGGGAACAATAAAACTTCGCTGAACACTTCAGGTCTTCCGAATGGATATTACACCCTGAAGCTGATTGCTGAAGATGGAACTGTTGTCCAGCAGAAATTCATTATAATGAAATAGGAATTAC
>DAOVZP010000008.1 GCA_030635045.1 Bacteroidota bacterium
TCCCTAAAATCATATGCTATGAAACAGTTATTTATGCTAATTTTTTGCATTTCCCTTGGATATACGAATGCCCAGGAAACAGTCACCCTATTCATCGAAGATGGCAATGATGACGCCTGGCAATTGTTTAATGATTATACGACGCCAACCGGAGAAATGTTTATTGATCAGGAGCAGCTATCCTTAGGTTTTGATATATGGGGCGGTTCACGGAGACACCATGTCGGGCTCAGGTACCTTAATATACCTATCCTTCCGGGTTCAACCATCACCTCTGCATATATACAGTTCACATCGCTCAATGCAAATCAAAAATCTGATAAAGTATATGTAAGATGTGAAAAAAATCCCAGTCCTTCGGCTTTTACTACCGAGGATTATAATATCTCCAGCCGTGTACGCGGCGACACCTTTGTTGAATGGCACATACCTGAGTGGCAAGAGTTCATCCCGGGGCCGGCACAAAAAACATCAAATTTGAAATTGATCGTCCAGGAGGCAATTGATCATCCCGAATGGGTAGAAAATAAACCCATTGTATTCTTATTTTTGGGTTTGTATATTATTTATGGTCCTGACACAGTACTGCCCAGACAAGCCTGTTCCTGGGATTATATGGGGGAAATGTATGCACCTTTCCTGACAATTACCTATTATGAGCCTGCCTCTATAGGAGAATTGGGTGTGGAAAATAGAATGAGCGTTTTTCCTAACCCTGCGTCTGATAAATTTACTGTTTCATTCATTGATCTGTTGGCGGGTTATTATGATATCTGCTTATTTGATCTTTACGGCAAAGAAGCATGTAAAGTTCATGAAGGCCGGCTGGGCCATGGCGATTATAAATTCAAGCTGTCGGCAGCTGGGTTAAACCTTCAGCCAGGTGTTTATTTCGTTTCACTAAGTGGAGAAACAGGCAATATGGTCCGAAAGATCGTTGTTAAAGATTAAGCTACTCTTTAATTACTTTCACATTGTAGACAATGCCATTGGAATCTATTAGTTGTATGAAATAAATCCCAGGTGTATAAGACCCAAGATCAAAGTAATGATCTCTAACTCCTTTCTCAATATTCCCCTTTTCGCTGATCTGCCCTGAGGTATTATAAATATTGTATATAAAAGACGCATCAGCAGGCAGTGAAAGGCAAACCATTCCACTGCTTGGAACAGGAAAAGCCTTGATTTCCTGCCGCGAATATTCTGTGGAGGTGCCATAAGTAAGATCGGTACAACCTACCATACTGAATTCTGCTGCAGAAGCCCATGCATTCCCATTTACTTCTGACAGCGCGAGTACACGAAAGTACTTACCGATAATACCTTCAGGAAAGCTGATACTCTGTGGTGATGATGTGTTTTCCCATGTGCCAACACTTACTGCTTCACCCCAGTTAAACTGATCTTCACTCAAGTAGAGTTCATAGTCTTTGATTCTTCCATTGACGCCGTCCTGTCGCGTGAGGTAAGTAAAACTGAAGATTCTGTATGTTTCACCCAGATCGACCTGGATCTCGTGCGGGTAAGGATCACTTCCGGTACTCCACCGGGTATGCCAGATGGTTTCAGGGTCATCATCAAAACTCATGATCGCTAAACCGGGATAATTGATCTCTTCACTGTCGACATACAACAATTCCCAAATTTCCTTGGGGAGTTCTGCCGGATTGCTGCAATCTTCTATCGAGGGACAGGTAGTAGTTGTGATCATATCCGGGATGGTTTTGCTATAAGTCTCGCCACCTTTTTCAACGCTAAGCGTAACGGTGTATGTTCCCGGATTGCCCAGCACGACCCTTGGGTTTCTCATATTGGCATTTTCAATGTAAACCGGTTCAGGTGTGATATCCCATGTCCAGGCGGCACCATCATGGTTCAGGATGCTGTGATCCTCGAAAAACAGGGTGTCCAGCATACAATTAAAGTGAGGCCGTTCTACCCAGGGGTTGATGATGGGTTCGAATTCCGGCTCCTTCAATGTAGATTCCCAGATCCCAGCATTACCTGCAACCCTTATCTTTCCATCTCTGAAAAAGGGCATTGCAAGGTTCACCGACATCCCGGCAGGATAATCGGTATCGAAAGTGGCCCAGTCATCCATCCCTTCGGTGCGGTAAAAAACGCCGGCTACTGATCCGCCCCGGGAAGTTGTAAATAAGTATATGATCTCAGACTGATTGTCATAAGGTTGTACACAAATGCATTTTGTATATTCAGAAAGCGTGCCGGTCCAGTCTTCCCAGCTGTCGCCGCCATCTTCAGAGCGGAATATCTTGCCTATATCGGCCGACCAGGTGCCATTCTGTAAACAGGCGTAGACAAGATCTTCATCATAGGGTGAGATGGCAAAGAATAATTTTCCTTTCCAGTAATTTGTTCCGTATGGACTGTTGCACAAGGCGGGTTTTAGTGTCCAGCTAAGGCCTCCGTCTTCACTTTTGTATAATCCTTTGTTGATCACATCTGCATAAAAAACAAGTGGATTGCTATAGCTGATCTGCAGGTATCGTACTTTATCAGGGAATGAATGCAAAAGTTCATATGTTATTCCCATATCGGTACTCTTCCAGAATCCGGTACCCTCTCCAAGATAAAAGGTGCCATAATAGTTAGGATGTGTTACAAGGTTTCCGCGCCTGCCGCCATATTCATCCATATTGGGATATTTGCTGAAGATAAAGCGGCCTTCAGGAGCAGCCTCTGCCGTTGGAGGAAGGATCCATCCATTGCCCAGGTCATTGAAGGCGGCATGCCTGCTTCTGCCCTGAACCACCCATCCGGTTGGCGATTCGGCCCCGCCCATGCGCAATGCTTTGGGCTGGTAAAAATCGGCAATGGCTGTATTTCCGTTATGGTAGCGTCCTCCAACAACAATATCTTCATTCCAGCCCTGGTCAAAACCCCACATATCGGAACCAATCAGCCCATTGGTGCGAACATGGTAATTCGATTGCAATAAAAAGTTATCTGTTGTGAAATTCATTCCCCCGTCGGTCGACACCCACGTATTTCCGTCAGGGAGCATTTTTATATCCTGAATATCCGGATGAATACTGAAATTGCCATAATAACCTCCGACAGCAGAGAATGTGCTGCCTCCGTTTACTGATTTGAAAAGTGTTGTGGTTCCTACCAGGATAATATTCGGATCAAGAGGAGATACATCCAGCACAAGGTCGAAATAGCCCTGACCGTTGTTCATTCCAAAAGCGGATGTTTGCCCGGTGGCAAGAAGATCCCATGACCAGTTACCGTTATCAAGATTACCCCTGTAGAGGTAAGGTGTGTTATCTGAGCTCAGCATAATAACGAATAGCATATCAGGAATGGCAGGACTTACAGCCAGCAAGCCACCGCTTGACTCGATCACGGATGAAGGAAATGAAGGCTCAAGGCTGAAGCTCTGGCCTCCGTCGCTTGAAACGGCAAGTGCAAAATTGCTCCCACTTTTAGTCAGTGCATAAACAATGTTATGATCATCGGGTTTGATATCCACATCCCAGGAAGTGCCGGCCCATTTTTCCGTCCAGGTATTTCCACCATCCGTGCTGAGGTGGACTCCGTTTGATGAAGAAGAAAATATTTTTTGGGGATTATCATCATCAATTTTAAGCCTGTTTGCATAAAACTGTTCTCCGCTTTGTAAAAGGGGAAGCCAGTTCAATCCGCCATCAAGGCTTCTGTGTACCTGGTTTCCTGCCGATACATAAACAATATCAGGGTTTCCGGGGTGAATGGCAACGGCAGTAACACCTCCCCCAAATGGATATTCCGGCGACAGTAATTGCCATTGAACTCCGGCATCAGAGGTCTTATTGACATATCCGGTTTCTGTTCCGCAATATAAAATGTTATTATCAGAAGCAGCTACATCAAAAGAATATACATTAACCTGCCAGGGGCAAGACAGAGGATCGTTTGCCGACCCCGATTCATTAAGCCAGAATGTTTCTTTTGGCCCGAGAAAAGACCAGTTTGCCTCATCTCTTGCATTAGCTGTGTTTCTTGCATCCATCCGGGCCTTATTCAAATTTTTATAATAAGCAGGGAGGTCAGGAAGAAGGATGTTTCCGTTCGGCTGGGCATAGGGACCAACAGCCCGGCTCCAGAGTTTGAAATAACGGGTCAATGGATCTTTAATATTACCATACTCCTGAATATAGGATTCATATTTATCGGCAACATCTTCAAAATTGACAGGATATTCATAAAGCATTTTCCCCCAATCGGGATAATTTTGATCAAAGGCCGGCTTGTACGCACGGATAAGGCCGGGGAAATAATCATATGGAGTATACATGCTTTGAGCTGATATTCCTAAGCATATGATGGTCAGAATGATGGTACTTAAAGATCTGTAAATTAAACTCTTCATGAAGGGTGTATTAGAATTATGATCCAAAAGTAATTTATTTACCCGAGCTGGTAAGCTAGTTGAGGGGCATTTCCTTTGTACATGGTAGGATTATTATATCGTATAATAGTCCTTTCAGTGCTTTTATTTTCATTTTATTTAAGCGCAATTGTCCGATTTCTGACTGCCTGCCGTATCGATTTGTCGATGTGGATGAATTTATGGGATATATTCAGCTCTGACGCCCGGTATAGTGTAATTTCCTGGCATAGAGCATATTTAACTTAAATTCACATTATACATTATTTAGTTACAAAACATTTTATCATTTAACATGTGGCCAGCTTCACATTATAAAGTATATAAGAACACATTTGCGATTGCAAAGCGATACTATTTGAGGTATACAACTGCACTGTAATTTATAATATACTCCACTTCAATTTCCTTTTTCGGCATATTCACTTCAGTTATATTTGTTAAATAATTAACAGTAGGAATTTAACAACTAAATTATTCAATCATGACAACAGACGAATTAGTAAAAATTGATGCTGACAAAGTAGTTGATGCAAGGGGTACAGCATGCCCGGGTCCGTTACTGGCTGCAAAAAAAGCTATTGGAGAATTAAAATCAGGTGAAATAATGGAAATACTGTCAGCTGATGAAGGAACCAGGAGGGATGTCCCGAAATGGGCAAATAAAAAGGGTCATGAATATCTTGGCACTATGGAAGATTCCGGGTTTTTTAGAATTTATTTAAAGAAGGCTTAAGGAAAACGGATGGGTGTTTGGTGATTAATAATCACTGAACTACATATTATAGTAGGCTTTAGATCAAATCTACATTTAATATTGAGTTAAGCATTTAAATGTTACGATAATGGAAAAAAAAGCTCCTAAAATTTTAGTTTTTTCTACAGAAAAAATTTCTGATCCGGCAATTGACCTTGCCGGCTTACTGAAATTGCATTATCCACCTATTGTTTTAACAATGGAAGTCCCTTGTTCCAGCGCAGTAAAACCAAAGTGGATCCTGCATGCATTTGATCAGGGCTTTGATGGCGTTTTTATTGCGGCCGACGGAACAGATTGCTCTTATGATGAATCATGTACTGAAAAAACAGGGCAAATAATTTCACAAACGCATGAGTTGATGAAAGAAAAAGGAATACTGCCTGAAAAATTAAAAATGGCAGCAATCTGTTCGGTCTGCGCCGAATCTTTTGTTAAGCAAATGAATGTTTTTGCAGATCAATTATCTGAACAATAAAAATTTATTGATGTGGAGCAACAAAACGAATTATCCTTTGATACACTTGTAATAGGTGGAGGAATAGCCGGGTCCGAAGCAGCTATTAACCTGGCCAATTTGGATTATAAGGTCATCCTTGTTGAAAAAGACCTCTCGCTGGGCGGGAAAATGATACACTTAAGCAAGGTATTTCCTACCCTTGATTGCTCTGCTTGTATCACAACCCCAAAAGTATCCGAAACTATCAGGCATCCGAATATTACAATCTATACTTATAGTGAAGTTAAAAACATTGTAAAAGTTTCAGATAAAAAATTTACTGCAACACTCGTCAAAAAGCCAAGGTACGTTAATGAAGACCTGTGTACCGGATGCCAGGAATGTGAAGACAAATGTCCTGTTGTGGTTAAAGATCAGTATCAATATGATCTGGTTGGACGGAAAGCTGTGTATGTTCCTTTTAGTATTGCCAATCCACGGGTTGTCAATATCGATATCGAGAATTGCATTCTTTGCGGAATATGTGAAAAAGTGTGTCCGGTCGATGCCATTGATTTTACACAGGAAGCTGTGGAAATTCCTTTAACCGTGAAATCGGTCATTATTGCTACCGGTTTTGAGCTTTTTGACCCTACCCAGATATTAAGATATGGATTCGGTAAATTTAAGAATGTTGTTACTGCTATGCAGATGGAAAGGCAACTGGTGCCAACAAGGCCATATAATTCAGTGTTAAGGCCGAAAGATGGCAAAATGCCTGATAATATAGCATATATACTATGTACCGGATCAAGAGATGAAACGGTTGGCAACCCGATATGCTCACAAATATGTTGCATGTATTCTGTAAAACAGGCCCAGCTGCTGCTGGGAGCTTTGCCCATGGCGGATGTGAGTATTTATTGTATGGATATAAGGGCTTTTGGCAAAGGCTTTTGTGAGTTTTATCAGCAGTCTATTGGCATGGGTGTGGAGTTTCATAAGGGTAAAGTGGCAAAGGTCACAGAAAAAGAAAACGGAAACCTGATCCTCCGGTATGAGAATATAGAAAATGGGAAAATAACAGAAGTTGAACACGACCTTGTTGTATTGTCCATAGGGGTATTGCCTAACCCTGAGGCTAAACTCTTGTTTAACAGCCCGGTAATCGAATCAGACGAGTTTAATTATATAAAGCAAACGGATGAACTGGTATGTCCGCCACAAACAAATATTGAAGGGGTTTATGTAGCGGGGACTTCTTCAGGCCCGATGGATATTCCCGATTCAATACTTTCGGCCGGAGCGGCGTCGGCCTGCTCGGCAAATTATATAAGAAATTGAAAGGAAACGCAATGGAAGAAAAAAGAAATATAGGTGTTTATATTTGCCAGTGTGGGTCAAATATAAGCGATTATGTAGATGTTGAGAAAGTAAGAGAAGAAGTTGCGAAAATCAATCATGTTTCTATTTCTAAAACAACAATGTTTGCCTGTGCCGATGCAACACAAAATGAAATTGTACAGGATATACAGGAAAACAACCTCGATGCAATTGTTGTGGCATCATGCTCTCCTAAGCTTCATCTGGATACTTTCAAGAATGTGGCTGAGAGGGCAGGTTTAAATCCATATAATTATGTTCAGGTAAATATAAGGGAACAATGTTCGTGGGCACACTCCGATAAACCTGTACAGGCAACAGAAAAGGCCATACAACTGGTAAAAGCCGGTATAGCAAGAGCAGGGTATTCTGAGGCATTGATAAAAACAAAAATATCCGCCGAAAATGTTGTGGTAGTTGTTGGCGCCGGTGTTTCAGGGATGCGCTCAGCTATTGAACTTGCCGACCTGGGTTCGTATGTTTACCTGATTGAAAGGGAGTACTTTGTAGGAGGAAGAGTTGCCCAATGGGGAGAGTTGTTCACCACAAATGAAACCGGGAAAGAAACCATTCGCCGCCTGTATAACAAGCTAATGGAATATAAGAATATTACTCTTTTTACAGGTGCTGAAATTATTTCAAATACCGGGACTGTCGGCAATTTTGATATTCAGGTTAAGATAAGGCCAAGGTATATTAAACCGGGCTGTAAGGTTGATCCTGAAAAACTACAAAAGGTAATTGATGCATGTCCGGTAGAGATCCCCGATGTATTTAATTTTAACCTCACTACCTGCAAAGCCATTTATAAGAACTTCGAAAGTGAATTTCCCGAAATCCCTGCCATTGATCCGGAGCACTGTACAAGATGCGGTGAATGTGAAAAATTATGCGATGATATAGACCTGGGACAAAAAGATGAATTTGTAAATATTAAAGCCGGTGCCATATTAATAAATACAGGTTACGACCCTTACGAACCCAAAACAGGGGAATTTGGCTACAAGGAAATTGAGAATGTAATAACCCTCCCGCAGCTGAAAAGGTTAATAGAACTGAGTGGTAAAGAACTTATCTATAAAAATAAAAAAATCCATAATATAGGATATATCTATTGTGTTGGCAGCCGGCAAAAAGATGGTGAGAACAAGTATTGTTCAAGGTATTGTTGCACATCAACCATTTATACTTCCATTGTTATAAAAAATAAGTATAAGGATATACATAATTTTCATTTTGACAAGAGTATCAGGACATACGGAAAGCTGGAGCTGTTGTATCGTGAAGCATCAGAAAACGGAGACATATTCTTGCAATTCTGGGATGAAGATCCTCCGGTGGTCAGCAGAAATGGAAATGGAACGGTAGTTAGTATAAAGGATATGCTTTCAAGTGGAAAAGAGCTTGAAGTAGATTGTGACCTGGTAGTGCTTGTAACAGGAATGGTGCCCCGGCAGGACAATAAAATTGCTGATATCCTTAAAGCCCCGCTGGGACGCGATAAGTTTTTTAATGAGATCCACCCCAAATTGCGGCCTGTTGAAACAGTGATAGACGGGGTGCTTATTTCGGGTGCATGCCAGGGCCCGAAAAATATCAGCGAATCGGTAAAATCATCCCTCTCGGCAGCGTCAAAAGCAAATTCCCTGGTTAAAAAAGGTGAGATCGAACTAAAACCAACTATTGCTTTTATTGACAAAAATGCTTGTGTGTGGTGTGATGAATGCCTGAAGGCATGCCCTTTCGATGCTATTATAAAAGTACAGTCGGATGGAAAAGATGTTGCAGAGATTGTTGAAGCAAAATGCAAAGGAGGAGGGATGTGCCTCCCTGTTTGCCCTGAAAATGCCATCAACCTGAAAGGATATACAGACAATGAAATGGAAGCAATGATAACTGCCCTGGCTGATTAAATGGTGCCTTGCAGATATCAATGCTCCGGATCTTTATAGCGAAATGATATGAAAGATGAAAAAGTAAAAACGATTGATGTCATTAAGAAAAAGAGAAGTGTTTCTGCTGAGACAAAACAGCAGCATAAAGAATATAATCGAATTAAGAAATTAATTCTTAAAAGCCTTGAGCCTGAAGCGAAAACAATACCTCAAATTGCGGAAGAAACAGAACTGCCTGCGGATGTGGTAACGTTTTATTTAATGACACTCAGGAAATATGGCAGTATTGAAACGGGTGAGATAGATGATATGGACGAATACTTCTTTTATAAATTGAAGAAATAATAAAACAAGATGTCGAAAGTCAATACAGCATTAGCGAGCGAATTGCAATATTATGGGGCTAAAGAATTTAGCGCCTGTTATAATTGTGGTAATTGCACGGCAATATGCAGCCTGGCAAGTGAGAACAACGAATTTCCCCGAAAAATGATCAGGTTGAGCACATTGGGTTTGGAAAATGAAATAGAATCTTCCTTAGAACCCTGGTTATGCTATTATTGCGGCGAATGTAGCTCTACCTGTCCACGACAGGCAGAACCCGGTGAATTAATGATGTCCTTAAGGCGATATCTTACTGCAAGATATGATTGGACCGGCCTGTCAAGACGATTTTACACTTCGGAAATCTGGGAACTCGGAGCTATATTTTTGCTTGCCGCATTTATTCTGGTCCTGTTCATCTTCTTTCACGGGCCAATGACTACAGAGCTTACCGCTGAAGGCGGAGTGAAATTAAACACTTTTGCCCCATGGAAAACTATTGAGATCGGTGACTGGATAATGGCTGCCTTTCTTGGATTTTTCCTCCTCTCCAACATTTTTAACATGTACCTGAAAGTGATGGTGAGAAATAATAATGTCAAAATTCCAATTAAATTATACTTCACTACGCTTTGGGACCTGGCTTTTAATTTTGCAACTCAATGGGAGTTTTCAAAAAGTGATAATAAAACAAAAATTGCCGGGAAGCAATTTAATATCAGCCCATACTGGATAATGCACTGGCTGTTAATGTCAAGCTATGTGTTAATGCTTATCCTTATTATGGTGTTCCTGGGTTGGTTTCAAACCGATATTATTTATGAATGGTGGCATCCGCAGCGTATCTTAGGCTATTACGCCACATTTGGTTTGATGGCAGGACTGATTTACTTCTTTTACAACAGGATAAAGAAAGAACAGGAAAGCGGAAAGCATAGCCATTTATCTGATTGGGTATTTATAGTTCTGCTTGCATTAACCACTATATCGGGCATACTGGTTCATTTCTTCCGGATATATGGTTTGCCTTATTCAACATACTATATGTATGTATTTCATCTCATGGTATTGTTCCCAATGCTGATGATTGAAGTTCCATTTTCAAAATGGTCGCACCTGGCATACAGGCCGTTTGCAATTTATTTTGCAAAGGTTAAAAGTGCTGCAGAAAAAATGAATAGTAAAAACTGAAATATTAATTAGTATATGATCAAGATCATATATATAACATATCGAAATGTTCTATGATATAGTATTAATTTGTTAAAACCAAAAGTTATGAAATGCGGATTGCTATATGCAGCTTTAGCGGCGGGAGGACTTGGATTACTTTGCTTTGTCCTTACATTTTTTCTTTTACCACTGTGTTATGTGGCTCTGGGATTATTTATTTTATCGGAGGTGCTTTTTATAATATGTATCATAAATGGTGCCTGCTGTTGTTTTAAAAACAAAGATGTAGTTAAGGAGTAAAATCGTATGCCTTTACGATTGCATATTGTCCGGGCTATTGATTTAGTGAAGTGATAAATCCTTTGAATATCATAATTCGCTAAATCATGCAATACGCTTGTAAGGCACTTTGTTCGCAGCGGAGAAACTTGACGGGGGTCCTTCCTCCCTTCGGTCGTCAGGATGACCGGTGCAAGAAAATAGCTTTTAATATCCTTCGGTCATGAGTAGGACAAGTGCTAATTAAAACCTTAATTTTAAATGAACATATGAATATCAGCTTCTTCGGCAGCAGTCAGATATTCTCCGATTCCACAAATATCATCCGTAAGATCATTAAAGTCTTCTAATTTTTCACCACCCCATATTTTTCCGGCAAGGCTGCAAATGTATATTTTAACATTTGTCAGCTCTTTGGCCATCTCGAAGAACTCGTACCAGGTAGAAACATTTAAAGTTTCCAATGCGCTTAAGAATTCTTCTTTTAGATGAGAAGCCTCAGCCAGATTGTCAATTTTGTTTTCGTTTCCTTTTATAAAAGCACGTGCGCCCTGAAGTAAAACAAATACTTCCACATCCATATCATCGGCCGCCGCTCCACTGAGGATTACTCCTGCTGCTGTTAACTTATCCAGGCTTCCTGAAAAAAGCCCCATGCATAATTTTGCCATAATTTATATTTTTAGAATTACTGTTTCTTTATTTACAGAACATATTTATATTTAAACTATCATCCGCAACCACCTGATTCCTCAACTTTTGGCGCTGCTTTATTCCCAATCTCACCGTCTCCCGTTTCAATTAGTTCGGGGAAGGCTCCATTCCATTCCTGCCAGCCACCATCAATAAGATATACCTTTTTATATTTCAGTAGTTTTAAAGCAGGACAGGCCAGGGAGGCCCTGTCGTTAGTCTGAGAATAAATATATATTGTTTCTCTTCTGTTTGAAATTTTGCCGGAAAATTCCAATACCCCTCTTGGAATATTGATTGCGCCCGGAATATGCCCTTCTGTAAATTCTTCATTTTCGCGGCAGTCGATAATTTTATATTCTCCCTTATGGTCCAGTACTGCTTTCAACTCGCTTACCGTGATTATTGTGATGTCGGATTGTGCATTGCTGATCATCTGATCAACATTATCGTAAGTATTATTCTTTTTTGAGCCACAGCTTCCGACAATTATTACCAGTAGTAAAAGAAGTAAGAGCCTATATGTTTTCATCATTGTATCGGTTTAATTGTTAGCTGAAATTTATTTTGTTTTCCATATTATCTCATCCGCCACAGCCACCTTCTTCTTCCTTTGTTCCACTTCCTGAATCAAATTCAGGATCCCATGCGATCATCCCCCCCGAAAGGTTTTTAACATTGGAGTATCCTAATTCAGATAATGTTTTGGCAGCTAAAATGCCTCTGTCACCTTTTTTGCAATAAATTATTATATCTGAATCTTTTTCGGGGACAGGCATATATTCTCCTTCCCAGAATGCTTCATCTCCAATTGTAAATTCAAGAATACCGCGGGGTATGTGTGTAGCGTAAAAAATACTGTTCTGCTCAAACTCTGCATATTGACGAACATCGATAAGGAAAAAATCTTCCTGATTTTCAATTTTAATATTTAATTCGTCGACAGTAATTTCTTCAATATATGGTTTTGTATCTGCTGCTAATTCCTTTCCGTTCTCATATATGCTTGAACAAGCGGAAAATACTACCAGAGCAGATAATACAGTTATCCAATAATAATATTTAAATTTTTTCATGATCTTATTTATTGTCAGATTAGTAAGCACTGAATTTTCCGGTTTTTTCATTCCATTTAACAAATACATACCATATCAGGATAATAAATGTTATAAGTGCAAATGCTCCGGGATATCCTAAATAATCTGGCAGAAAGCTTTTAAAATCCCAGCTTTGTGGAAGTGAATCAACAATTGGCGGTACAATATATAATTTTGATATTGGTGAAATAAGAAGGAATCCGAGGGCTGATGCCCACAGCTTTACCTGCCCTTCGCCTACGCGCCAGAGCGTCCCGACAGCACAACCACCGGCTATTGTCATACCAATACCAAAAATGAAACCTCCGATAGCGGCCCTGAAGAAGAAATGGGGGAATACCCATGTCATTTCCCTTGCACGAAGTGCAATATCTCCCACGCCAATACCAAAATACTTTATTATGGTAAACCCGAATAATCCGACCAGTAAACCTGTCATTACTCCGACAGAACCATCTGCCTCGCCTGTCATAAA
>DAOVZP010000057.1 GCA_030635045.1 Bacteroidota bacterium
TACATGATCTCGGTGATCACAATTTTCGGTTGTACATAAGGTGCAATGATTGAGAATGTATTCATGCTTTCCCCGACCGGGCCACTGGCAATGTCAGAAATGCGGATCACATAGTCATCTCCAACCGCCTGGCTGCTCATGATGTTCCACGACCAGGAATTTAAAGTAGAAGAAATATTGGAAACCAGCAATTGTGTTGCCCATGTATTTGTGTCGATAAGTTCGATCTTGACCTGGCCTGAATAAATAATAGTACTCCATGTAATATCATGTGTAGATCCCTGATCCCAAATTTCGCCACCAATTGGTGATGTAACGAGGATGGTAGGTACAGGTGGAAAATTCTCAGAACCGGGAGAACCCAGATTAGGCTGCAGGCTGGCAGCCCAATTCTCCCCAAGGGAATTATCAAGGTCGGGATCAAGCAATGAACATGAGGGCCCGTTTCCGGCCGGTTCTGTTGGCCAGGGTGCAACAGCAAGAAATGGTACATGATCTGCCCGGACCCTTCCAAGGTTATAAAGATTGGCATCATCCCCATTATTATTGAAACTCCAGTCTGTTTGCAGGGTGCCATCCAGGTCAGGTGTGAATGGGAAGCTACCGCTTGTATAAATGGAAATGGTATAATACTGCCCGGGGCTCAGTATGGTGCCTGCCGGGATAGCTGCCGGTATGTTGCTTGTAGAGTTATCCTGTACATACCAGCCGGAAACATCAATATTGCCGGTCGTATTATTGTAAAGTTCGATCCATTGTTCGTCGTTACCCGGTGAATCGTACATGATCTCGTTGATCACAACCCCTGTCGGGTCGGCACCATCACCTGTAACCAGCACATTGTCCACTTCCCAGGTAGCTGAATTTGAAGAAGTCGATGTGTAGACGAAAGCCAGGTAAACATTTGTTCCGCTAACACCCGAAAGGTCAATATCTCCTGAAGGGGTCCATGCCCATCCGCCCGCTGAGAGTGTCGGAGAAAGGTCGGTCCACGAGGCAGTGGATGGATCGCCACCACCATCATAGTCAGTAGAATATTTCACAACAAGATCGGGCCCGGTGTAATTCATGGCCGTGTAAAAAGTGAGGTTTTCGTTGGTATAGGCATCGAGGTTCATAGGTGGTGAGATCAGCCAGTCTTCGTTCTCAAAAGATGTAGGATACACGAAGCCCGACATTTTTGCACAATCTGTGCCACCAACACCATAATCATCAATTACCCAAACCTGGTCACCGGTAACACTTACAGGTGTCCATGCCATCCAACTCCAGTCGAAGTCTTCGTACATTACAACAGAAGTAGTTGTAGCCGTAGCTGTAGGTGCTGTACCGTCGGTTTTAAAATCGATGGTTGTTCCACTGTTTGTGTAGGGATAAATAGCAAAATAATACAGGGTATTTGTAGCCAGATTTCCAAAAGTATAGGCTTCATCTCCAAAGTTCACATTTTTGGCACCGGCACCATCACTGATGTCGAGGTCGTCAGCTACTTCGGTGCCATCTACAGGGGCAACAATGTTATCCTGATCGCTGATATAAACAATATAGGCACCGGGTAACTGCGCACCGATAGCATCGGTCCAGCCCATGTCAACCATGTTTCCTATGGGTGTTGCAGTAAAGGCGGTCGGGTAGTTTGTAGGTTCCGGTAAAGGTCCGCTGCTGAGGCTCTGGCCGGTATTTAATGCTCCTTCAGTTGAAGTAATTGGCCCCCCCCAGGTGAAGGAACTGTAAACAGTTCCGTTACCATTAAGTTGTAGAGAAACTCCAAGTGGAGTTGTGCTCGGTTCGGAAACACCAACGTCTACTGATGTTAACCCATTTGCAGCACCTTCAGTCGCAGTTAATGTTCCTTCATAACTTAATAGTTGTCCAGCTATATGGGTGCCATTATAGCTTAATCCCATCCCATCTGCAGAGCCATTTTGAATTCCTCCGTCAGTTGTGTAATTAAAATAGTAGAATGTAAAATTACCCACAGTATTCCCAACTGTATAAGTATCAAGTGTTCTAGAGTTATATATTGTGCCGACATCTCTGTACAAATCTACCTGGAATAGTGAAAGGGTGTAACTGCCGGGATTTTCAATGATAACTTCGAGGATTTCATTTTGGTCACCGCCGGTATTATCATAATGGAATTCGTTGATCCATGCATTCTGCCCCTGAACATTAAGGGCAAAGAGGGCTAGTAAAGCCACTAAAAGTGTAGTGATCTTTTTCATAAAATAGGTATTTAGAAGTTAGGTTTTACTGAAGAATACCAATTCTTATAATATACAAATTTGGTGATTTTTATGCAAATTATAAAGGGGAGAGGGTTAAATTTTTGTTAACAATGGTGAATAAACTTTTGGGTGCAAGGTACAGGGTGCAGGATGCAGGGTGATGAACTCAATAAAAAAGCCCCGCAATTTGCAGGGCTTGAGTATTATATGTTTTCGAATTACTTCTTATCATCGGGTGGCACTTCTTCGAAGTCGACATCGGTGACTTCATCGTCACCGCCACCGGCATTCGGGTCACCTTCCGGTGTTTCCTGTCCGGCTTGCTGTTCTCCTCCGGGTTGTTCAGTATTCTGATACATCTCGGAGCTGGCAGCCTGCCACATGGCATTCATCTTTTCCAGTGCGGCATCGATGGCTTCGACGTCCTGGTTCTTGTGTGCCTCTTTCAGCTCTATCAGTGCGCCTTCAATCTCTGCCTTCTTATCGGCCGGGAGTTTGTCGCCATATTCTTTGAGCTGTTTTTCGGTCTGGAAGATCATCGCATCTGCACTATTCAGCTTATCAACCTTTTCTTTGGCTTTTTGATCTTCATCGGCATTGGCCTCGGCTTCCTGCTTCATCTTGTTGATCTCATCTTCGCTAAGCCCGGAAGAGGCTTCAATGCGGATCTGCTGTGATTTGCCTGTTCCTTTATCCTTGGCCGATACACTAAGGATACCATTTGCATCAATATCGAATGTTACCTCAACCTGGGGCACTCCCCTGGGTGCAGGTGGGATCCCGTCGAGATGGAACCTACCGATGCTCTTGTTTCCGGCAGCCATAGGCCTCTCTCCCTGCAGTACATGGATTTCAACAGAAGGCTGGTTGTCAGCGGCAGTTGAAAATGTTTCTGACTTCTTGGTAGGGATGGTCGTATTTGATTCGATCAGTTTGGTCATCACGCTACCGAGTGTTTCGATACCCAATGAAAGCGGGGTTACATCAAGGAGTAATACATCCTTTACCTCACCGGTGAGCACACCACCCTGGATGGCGGCACCTACGGCAACAACTTCATCGGCATTCACGCCTTTGGAGGGCTCTTTACCAAAGAAATCATTTACCACTTTCTGGATTGCAGGAATACGTGTTGAGCCTCCAACGAGAATTATGTCGTCGATATCGGAAGCCTTTAATCCTGCATCTTTCAGTGCAAGCTTACATGGTTCGATGGTAGCCTGGATATATTTATCGCAAAGCTGCTCGAACTTAGACCTGCTGAGTTTCCTGACAAGGTGTTTCGGGATACCGTCAACGGGCATGATGTAAGGCAGGTTGATCTCAGTCTCAGTGGAGCTTGAGAGCTCGATCTTTGCCTTTTCGGCTCCTTCTTTGAGCCTCTGCATGGCAACGGGGTCCTTGTGAAGGTCGATGCCTTCATCTTTTTTGAATTCTTCAGCGAGCCATTGGATGATGGCATCATCAAAATCATCACCGCCAAGGTGTGTATTACCATTAGTGGATTTTACTTCAAACACCCCATCACCGAGTTCGAGGATAGAAATGTCGAATGTTCCTCCACCGAGGTCAAATACAGCAACCTTCACGTCGGTGGCTTTTTTATCAAGGCCATAGGCCAGGGCTGCAGCCGTTGGTTCATTAATAATCCTGCGTACCTGTAGTCCGGCAATTTCACCGGCTTCCTTGGTAGCCTGACGCTGCGAATCGCTAAAATAAGCCGGTACAGTAATAACAGCTTCTGTAACATCCTGTCCCAGGTAATCTTCAGCAGTCTTCTTCATTTTTTGAAGAATTATGGCTGAGATCTCCTGTGGTGTGTATTTTCTGTCATCAATCTGTACTCGTGGTGTATTATTATCACCTTTTACAACTTTATAAGGGACACGCTTAATTTCGGTTGAAACCCTGTCATAAGTTTCTCCCATAAAACGTTTGATACTATATACTGTTTTTTCCGGATTGGTGATGGCCTGCCTTTTGGCGGGATCACCAACTTTACGTTCTCCATTCTCTGTAAATGCTACAATGGATGGTGTAGTCCTGCGTCCTTCACTGTTTGGAATAACAACAGGCTCGTTACCTTCCATTACGGCAACACAAGAATTGGTAGTTCCTAAGTCTATTCCAATTATTTTTCCCATTTGTTAATATATTTTTTTGTTTTACATTTTGTTTTCTGATTGCACTATGTCAATGATTGTGCCAATGGGGAATATGACAGAAAAAGCGAAGTTTTCCTTCATCTTTGTGACAAAAAGGCAGAAAAGCAATGTAATTCTCATAAAGAGGGCTATTGTGAGCCCTGCGTCATGAATTGAGATGGAAAGTTGAATAAAATTCTTAGTACCGGAATTTCAGCCAGCTATAACTTCCTTTGATATAGGCTACCGTTATATCATTGAGCTTTTTCGGTTTAATAGCAGTAGCCCTGGAGGAGAAAATGCCAATTCCATTAGTGATATTAGTATAAGCAGGCCGGTCCTGAATAATGC
Organism: Bacteroidota bacterium; assembly: GCA_030635045.1. GTDB lineage: Bacteria > Bacteroidota > Bacteroidia > Bacteroidales > B18-G4 > B18-G4. The sequence goes on from DAOVZP010000057.1 coordinate 4,724, forward strand.
TGCTGGAAGGTTCGTTAACCTCCATATAGGTATTCAGTTCCTTGCCTCCGGCTTCAACAATGAATTGCAAGGTACTGGTGAAGCGATCAGTAACCTTAGCCTCTTTCGCTGCATCTTCATAAGGGACAAAGGCAGTAAGTGCTGCATAAAATGTGCTGCCGGTATAGTAAGATTCCACCTCCGTGCCAATAAGGGATTTCTTTGTATCCTTATGCCAGTCGAAGAAGCGGTACACGGTATCTGCTGATCCTTCCATAAGCTCTTTGTAATGGAAGCGGATGGTAAGGTCGTAGCGTGGAGCCTCCTCCTTACGGTTCCAGATCACAGCTTTCGGGTCTGCGTTATCGTTAATGCCTATTTTCTTGGCAAAGCCCGGGGATGTTATATCCGTAAACACGAACTTAAAGGTGGCAGCGTCGGAAGTTATTTCCGTTTCCTTATAAAGGATACGAAGTATGTACTTTTTATCTGTTTCAGGTTGGAAGGCACTATAATAAATTATCTGGTTTGGGTTATAAAACACACCCTCCTCTTTATTGGTGATGGTAATTGTATCAAAGTAGGCAATATCCTGCGGGTCATCTTCAGGCCATATCCTGACATCCAGTTTTTCAATAAATTCACTGGAATCAGGGATTTTCGCCATGATCAGGGCATTTTCGGAGCCCAGAAAGGCTTTGTTTATTTTCAGGTAGGTAGTGTCCTCATAGGGATCGAGAAGCCCGTAAACAACCGTGATTTGCTGGTAATCGGCATTTATATCGACATCAGTGCTGCATCTGTTAAAAAGCATCAGTCCTGTAAAGGCGAGCAGTAGTAATGAGAGTTTCTTCATTTAGTGCAATTTGAGGATGACAAAAATATATAAAAAAATGCATATGCGATGTTTTGGGCATGATTTATTTGGTTGCTGGTTACTGGTTGCTGGCTGCTGGTTACTGGTTGCTGGCTGCTGGTCGCTGTTCGCTGGCTGCTGGGTAACTTCAAACTTTAGTTCACTTTAGCTCACTTTAGGCACTTGTTACCGGATACTGGATACTGGCTGCTGGTTACTGGTTGCTGGCTGCTGGTTTGTATTTCTTTATATCTTTGCACCATCTATTGATAATCAACCTAAGAAGGACAAGATGGAATTAGAAGCTACCTTTCCCAAGATAACCACTCATGTGCTGCAGGAGATGAAGTTAAAGCAGGAGAAAATCGCCATGCTTACTGCATATGATTTCAGTATGGCCCGTATCCTCGACCAGGCCGGTATTGACATAATCCTTGTTGGGGATTCTGCGTCCAACGTGATGGCAGGTCATAAAACAACCCTCCCCATAACCCTGAATGACATGATATATCATGCATCATCTGTAATGCGGGCGGTGAAGAGGGCTCTTGTGGTGGTTGACCTTCCATTTGGAACTTATCAGGGAGATTCCAAGGAAGCCTTGCATTCTGCGATCAGGATCATGAAGGAGGCCGGTGCCAATGCAGTGAAACTGGAAGGAGGGGAGGAGATCCATGAATCGGTTGAGCGGATACTGACGGCCGGGATCCCTGTGATGGGACACCTTGGACTTACGCCACAATCGATCCACAAATTCGGGACATATGTCGTCAGGGCTACCGAAGAAGATGAAGCCAGGAAGCTTGTCCACGATGCACATATACTGGAGGAAGCAGGATGTTTTGCCCTGATCCTCGAAAAGATCCCTGCAAAACTGGCAGGAGAGGTTACCCAAAAGGTAAAGATCCCTATCATTGGAATCGGTGCCGGGAACCAGGTCGACGGACAGGTGCTCGTCCTGCATGATATGCTGGGAATAACCCAGGAATTCTCTCCGAGGTTCCTGCGCAGGTATCATAATCTGAGTGAAGAGATAAAAGGCTCGGTAAAGTCATACATTGGTGATGTGAAGAGTGTTGATTTTCCGAATGAACGCGAACAGTATTAGGAGTTATTAGTTATTAATTATTAATGATTAGTGATGAATTTAAGTGCAGAGTAGTGAGTGATGAGTTTAGATTGAAATGATAAATGTAGAATGTAGAATCTGAAATGGACAATGAACCCCACAGGATTCTTAAGCCCGTATCAATTAAAAAAATCCGCAACATATCTCCATCCGAGGTCCTCTATGAGGATAATCATATCATTATCATTAATAAGCGTTCGTCGGATATTGTGCAGGGCGATAAGACCGGAGATGTGCCACTGAGCGAGGCTGTTAAGAAATATATCAAAGATAAGTATAATAAGCCCGGTGATGTTTATCTTGGGGTGGTCCATCGCCTCGACAGGCCGGTTAGCGGGGCGGTGATCTTTGCCCGTACCAGCAAGGCTCTCACCCGCCTGAACGAAATGATCCGCGAGCGAAAGATCGATAAAACATATTGGGCTGTCACTACCGGGATGCCCCCCAATAATAAGGGCCACCTGACCCATTATCTTAAAAAGAACCAGAAAAAAAACACTTCCTATGCCTATAAGGAACCGGATGAAGGAAAACTCAAAGCAGAGCTTGGTTACCGCTTTCTTTTCTCATCCGACAATTATCATCTGTTGGAAGTTGACCTGCTAACCGGGAGGCATCACCAGATCAGGGTGCAGCTGGCGGAGATCGGATGTGTTATTAAGGGCGATCTCAAGTATGGTGCAAAACGGTCCAATAAAAATGCTTCCATCCACCTGCATGCAAGAAAAATATCACTGATCCACCCGGTAAGGAAAGAACTGCTGGAGGTGATAGCCCCTGTGCCGGACGACCCGCTGTGGAAATATTTTGAGTCAGAGCTTACATCCTGATCATTCATTCATGCATTCTATCCATCTTTTTCTAACTTTGGATAATGCATTTACATGCTTATTCGCTGAGAATTTTCCTTAAGCTATTGATACTGGCAGTTTTGACAGTAGCAGGGCCAAATGTCTATTCCCAGTATTACAGCACCGGACAGGAGGCGGCTTCCATAAAATGGAAGCAGATCAGCACGGAGCATGTAAAAATTTTGTTCCCGGATTATTATGAATCACAGGCAAGGAAGCTGGCCGGATACCTCGACACTGTTTATGGTTTTGCAGGCAACTCCCTGAAATATCACCCTAAGCGTATATCCCTTGTAATGCATACACAGTCATCTGTATCCAATGCTGTGGTTGCCTGGGCACCTAAACGGATGGAGTTTTACACAACCCCTTCACAGAAGATGTACGCTCAACCCTGGCTTGAGCAGCTTTCCCTGCACGAATTCCGGCATGTGGTCCAGATAGAGAAACTCAATCAGGGGCTTACCAAGGTTCTTTCGTGGCTGTTTGGCCAGCAGGGCACAGGAGCTATCCTTGGATTGTATCTTCCGACATGGTTCATGGAAGGGGATGCTGTGGCAACAGAAACAGGATTGAGCTATTCCGGCA
>DAOVZP010000023.1 GCA_030635045.1 Bacteroidota bacterium
CCAACAAGGTTTTTAAGTGCAATCCCTGCAACTGAATCAGGGTTGTTTGATACTCCGATCAATGCGATCCTCTTTGGCTTGAAGATACTGTCGAGGGTTCTGATAGACATGTCTTAAAAATTTAAATTATAACAGGTAATTACTGCATTTTTCATAAGGTTGTGCAAAGGTAGTGCAATTCTTAATGTTGTGAAATTATTAACATAAAAAGAAATTTTTGTGAGTAGACAGAAGTCAGTAGTCAGAAGGCAGAAGGTGGTAGGCAGAGGGCAGGGTAGTTTCAAATTAGAGAGGGAATTGATAAGCATGTGGCCGAACTGCGTAGCAGTTCTTTACTTGTAGCCGGATGTTGGCCAAAGGATTTTTTTACCGCGTAGCGGTTATTCAAAAAAAAACCCGCAGAAAATCTGCGGGTTCATAAAATAGTTTAATTTCTTTTAGACCTTTTTGGGGGCTTTAAGAAAAATTGTTAAGACTGTACCAATAAGTACTGCAACACCTGTGATGGTGAATGCAAGTCCGAAGTTGCCTAAGTCACCGAGGCGGCCTCCAAGCATAGGTCCTAATATTCCACCGACACCATATGACAAGAATATAAAAGGATAATTTTGTCCAACATTTTTGGTTCCAAAGGTATCAGCAGTGATTGTCGGGAACAGTGCGAAGTTTCCGCCGAAGTTGAATCCGATCAGTGTTGCGCCAACATATAAAAGGATCTCATTTCCTGCCATAAAGGTGAAAAGGATCACGATAATACCCTGTGTGGCCGTCATGATGATGATTGAAGTTTTTCTACCAAGTTTATCGCTCATCATACCCCAGAGAATTCTTCCCAATCCGTTTGCCAGACTGAAAAATACAGCCATCGCAGTACCTGCAACGGCACTTGCCGAAACCGGATCCATACCTGCGTTTTGAAGTGCTTCGATAGGATAGAGCTTCATCAGGCCAATCGACATCAGTCCTGCACCGGCACTAAAAACAAAGGTCAGGAATATCAGGTAGAACTGTGGAGTTCTCAGCATTTGGTTGACGCTGAAGTTTACCGTTCCTTTAGCTGAAGCGCCACTTGCATTTGGTTCAGGAGGATTATAACCTGCAGGTTTCCAGCCCTCAGGCGGGAATACCATCCACAAGCCGCCGATAATAACCATTGCTGCAAAAGCGACCCCGTATATCGTAAATGTACTGGAAAGGCCGATATTATCAATAAGGTGGCCCCATGAACCTGCGAGCTTTACCCAGCCCATTGCACCAAATCCGAATCCGGCAACTGCCAGGCCGGTGATCATGCCTTTTTTGTCAGGGAACCAGCGCATACCAACGGCGATAGGAACGACATAGGCAAAACCAATACCAGCTCCTCCTATAAGCCCGATTAAAATAGTCAGAGCCCAGAAGTCTGTTCCTCCTAAAAGCCCTGCGAGGGCGTAACCCAGACCCAAGATAACACCACCAATGATTGCCAGGTTTCTCGGACCCCAAACCGTTAGCTTTTTTCCGGCAAATACCATAAAGAGTGCAAAGGCTACCAGACCAACTGAAAAAACTACTTGAGTTTCCATTTTGGTCCAGCCTTCAGCTGTCAGAGAAGGTGTAAATACCGACCAGGCATAAATAGCACCGAGGGCCAGCTGTATCAGGATCGCCCCGACAACGACCAGCCAGCGATTCATAACTTTCTTGTTTTCCATATTATTTGGTTTTTAAAAAGGCACTCCGGAAGCATGAATGAATCCGGAATGCCTTTAATATTGAATGAAGAATTAACGTTTAACTTCTACCTTGGCTCCGGCAATGATGTCTTCTACCACGCCCGGATCGAGCAGTGTGGATGTGTCACCGAGGTTGGTGGCATCACCTTCACCGATCTTACGGAGGATCCTCCTCATGATCTTACCTGAACGGGTTTTTGGCAGCCCGGTCACGATCTGGATCATATCAGGTTTAGCAATAGGCCCGATATATTTAGTTACGGTAGCGCGTATCTCTTTCTCAATGTTCTGTGCTTCATCTTCTGAGAGCGTATCACAGATAACATAGGCATAGATGCCGGCTCCTTTGATGTCGTGCGGGTAACCAACAACAGCTGATTCAATAACTTTTGGATGCTGGTTGATTGCATCTTCCACCTCGGCAGTACCGATCCTGTGTCCGGATACGTTGATCACGTCATCAACCCGGCCTATGATCCTGTAATAGCCCTCTTCATCACGTTTCGCACCATCACCTGTGAAATAAAGGTCTTTATATGCGGAGAAATAAGTAGCATGGCAGCGATCATGATCACCATAAAGGGATCTGATCATTCCGGGCCAGGGGAACTTAATGCAAAGGTTTCCTTCAACACCATTGCCTTTAAGCTCTTTGCCTTCAGGGTCGACCAGGATAGGCTGAACACCGGGAAGAGGCAAAGTGGCAAATGATGGTTTGGTAGGAGTGATCCCTGCCAGTGGTGTGATCATGATACCACCGGTTTCGGTTTGCCACCAGGTGTCGACGATGGGGCATCTTCCTTCACCAATAAGGTCATGATACCAGCGCCATGCTTCCTCATTGATAGGTTCACCAACAGTACCCAGCACTTTTAATGAGCTTCTGTCATGTTTGGTAACGAATTCGTTGCCCTGGGCGATGAGGGCACGGATTGCAGTAGGAGCGGTGTAGAACTGGTTTACTTTGTGTTTTGCTACCACTTCCCAGAATCTGCCTGCATCAGGCCATGTGGGAACACCTTCGAACATAACGGAAACAGCGCCTGTCAGCAGTGGCCCGTAAACAATGTATGAATGGCCTGTAACCCAGCCGATGTCGGCTGTGCACCAATAGATGTCACCTTCCTCATACTGGAATACATTTTTGAAAGTGTATTCGGCAAATATCATATATCCGGCAACGGTGTGCAGTACGCCTTTTGGTTTTCCTGTTGAACCTGAAGTATAGAGGATGAAAAGTGTGTCTTCGGCATCCATTTCTTCTGCTTCACAAACTGTGTCCATGCCTTCAATGGCGTCATGCCACCAGACATCCCTGCCTTCAACCCAGTTGATATCTTCACCTGTGCGTTTGAAAACGATCACATTGTCAACTGAAGTGCATTTTTCCACAGCCTCGTCTACGATGCTTTTCAGCGGAATGCTCTTGGTTCCACGATAACCGCCATCAGATGTGATAACAAGGTTACAGAGTGAGTCATTGATGCGGTCGGCAAGTGCATTGGCTGAGAATCCTGCAAATACGATGGAATGGATGGCCCCGATCCTTGCGCATGCAAGCATGGCAATAGGAAGCTCGAGGATCATGGGAAGATAAAGGGACACACGGTCGCCTTTCTTAACGCCAAGATTCTTCATGGCATTGGCAAACTGACTGACTTTTTCGTAAAGTTCACCGTAGGTGATAGAAATTGCTTCTTCTTTCGGATCATTGGGTTCCCACAGTAATGCGGTCTGGTCTTTCCGGTGTGGAAGGTTCCTTTCGAAAATGTTTTCAGTGATGTTCAGTTTACCGTTCACGAACCAGTTTACGTTTGGTTCGGTAAAGTTCCATTCAAGGACTTTATCCCATTTTTTTCTCCAGATATAGTCATCGGCAATATTTGCCCAGAAGCCTTCAGGATCGTCAACGCTTTCCTGGTATTTCTGGAAATATTCCATCAAACTGGTGATTTTGTTTGTCATAGTGCTTGTTATTTTTGATTAGATGATTAATTAATTAATATTTTAGTTTTGTTACTGGTTACTGGCTACTGGTTGCTGGTACCCTGCACCCTGTACCCTGCACCTAAAAGAAATAATACACACCCAGTAATATGCGGACATTGCCTATTTCTTTTGAGTCCGTTACTTTTCCTTTTGAATCGATATTCAGAATTCCATTTGCATCCTTGGTGGCATAGGCAGCAACAGTATATTCAATCTCAGGAGCGATTCTGAATTTACCTGAATTATAGATAAAGCGTGGAGAGATCCTGTAGAGGTATGCAATATTGGAGCCGCGCTGGTATGTAGGGCCTGTAATGTCTTTTCCGGCTCCCAGGTTCTGGGCATATCCGGCAAGTAAACCGACCTGCCATTTCTTTCCGTTACTGTGAATATCGAGCCATCCTGAGGCAGTTGTGATTGGTGTATAGTTAAGAAAATCTTTAGTAGCATCATCCACGCTCTCCACAGCATAACCACCTATCATCAGCCAGTTATAAGGATCCTGTGCATAAATTCCCTGCAGCTTAAATGTCACCTTGGGAAGTTTGAGCTTTACGTAAAAGGTTTCCGAGATGGATGATACTGTTGTGGAGGTCTTATAATTGCTGTCGGTGACCAGCCTTGGCGTGAGCATCTTAAAGTTCACGCTCGCACCGATGAGAAATTCCTTGTTGTCATCGGTATTTACATTTCTATATTCAAAACGCAGATTAAGTGCCGGAAGTGCACTATTTCGCAAGTATTTTGAACTGGGTAAGTTTATAGTGCCATCATTAGGAGCTGGTCCTGCACTTACAAAATCAATTTGACTCAAAACAGTAAACATCACGTTGAACTTGCCCAGCTTCTGGGTTACCCTGATTTGTGGGTTCCTGGAAAAGGGAATGAAAGGAGCACCTGTGTTAAAGGATACGGTCCCGGGAAAACAATAGGTCACAAAATTGGGATGCCAATACTGTCCAACCAGCAAGCTAGTTTTTTCCCACCTGAGTTTTACAAATGCATGGCGCAGCCTGAACCCGTTAACGTCGCTGTTGATTTGTCCGAAGAAAGCACCTTCGATCACACCTGAGGTTTTAGCACCGAGTGCATCCGGACCGGTAATGGTTCCGCGGAGCCTGGTCTGGATCGACAGCATATTAAAATTTGCTTTCGCATTGATGTCATTTCCATCGGCATCCAGTCTTTCATTGGTGGGGTAGAGGAGGAAATGCCCCTCACGAGCTGCAACAGTTTGCCTTGAATCCCAGAAAATATCTGTTTTTACAAAACCTGAGAATTTTATCCCGAAGCTTTTATTATCCTGGGCAATTGTGCTTGCAGCAATGATCGCTGAAAACACTAAGAGTAATAGGCCTTTTTTCATAATTAACGCTTGTTAGATTTATTTGTTAATTAATTAACAGTTAATTTATTAGGGGAACAAAATTAGTATATTTTTCATAAGATAAAAATCAAGTTTGTGATAAATGTAGCAGGGTGTAAGTAGCATGATATCAGATGATTAACTGGTATGCTTGCAGGAGTGTAAATCATTTATTGGATGTAATAGACAGTAATTCAGAGCATTAGGTGGGAAATAAAGGCTTGTTGAATTTGATGAAAGACTGATAATTTAGATGCGTTTTAAATTAAATCAGGCTTGAAGCAGGCGCTTCAATATACCCTGAACATCTTATTTGCAAAAGGTTTTGGAAAAAAAAAGGCAGCGATGCCGTGCATGCTGCCCTGTAATATTTTTTGATTCTAAATTACATAGATTCAACAAGTTCGTCCGTAAGTTCCATATTATGGAAAACGTTTTGAACATCATCATCTTCTTCAAATGCCTCGATCACTTTCATGACCTTTTTGGATTCTTCCAGGCTCAGGGTACTCGTATCCTTAGGGATCCTGCGTAATTCGGCATTTTCGGGTTCAATGCCGAGGTCATCGAGTTTCTTCATTAAGGACCCAAAGTCTTCCATAGCCGTAGTAACGGTGATAAAACCTTCTTCCATCTCGATATCTTCTGCCCCGGCATCGATCATTTCCAGTTCAAATTCATCCTGGTCGAGATCCCCAAGGGGGATGGTGAAAACCCCTTTGCGGTCAAAAAGAAAACTAAGGGAACCATTCGTACCCAGGTTACCGCTGAACTTATTGAAAATGGAGCGTACATTGCTCACGGTCCTTTGCTGGTTATCGGAGGTACATTCAACATATACTCCTATGCCATGTGCAAGATAACCCTCGAAGGTATATTCAACAAAATTGCTGGAATCTTTATCTTTTCCCTTGTTGATGGCCCTTTCAATATTGTCTTTTGGCATACTGGAGCCCTTGGCATTGGCAATGGCCAGGCGCAACCTGGGGTTCCCTTCAGGGTCCGGGCCGCTTTCCTTCACTGCAATGGTGATCTCCTTGATGATCTTTGAGAATATTTTTGACCTCTTGGCGTCGTTTGCACCCTTTTTCCTCTTGATGGTAGACCATTTACTGTGACCGGACATGATGTTCGCTATTTAGAGTTGAAACCTTTAATTTCTAACTACAAAGATATAAAAAAAAATGTGGTTGCTGGTCGCTGGTTGCTGGCTGCTGTCAACCGTCAACCGTCAACTGTCAACTGACTGCTGGTTAGGCGATGGGCATTAGGCGTTAGGCTTTGGGCAATTAATAACGGAGAACTTAAAACTTAACACTAACTCAACACCCAACACTCAACACTCAAAACTATTTTTTTAATAAAAAAAGGGGAAGCAGTTAAAAAAACCACTTCCCCAAATTCAGGATATTGAAGCGGATCTACCACCCCAATAAGGTTATACCTGCTGCAAACTGGTTCAACTCGGGGCCTTTGCCCTTGCGGAACATGCTTACCATGTTGTAGGTTGCAAACAGGTTGATATATCCCCAGCCTATGCGTAAAGTGGCATCTGCCTTGAAAGGCTGGAGATGATAGTCGTCATAAGAATGCGTTTTGTTATAATTGGGAGATGTCCTCTGCCATTTATCAATGTATTGGCCTGTTGCAGGGTCGTATTGAGTAAGCGTATATTCTTTGTTGAGTTCGTTATAATACTTCTTCTGCCATGACCATAGCCTGACCCCCAGGATCACACCCACGCCAACATGGAAAGAGTTAATTTTCCTTATTGTATGGTTCTGCCATTCAAAAATCAATGGTATCTGCAGGTAAGCTATAGCGAGCTTTGATTTCCTGACATTGATGCCTTTATCGATATAGCCAATCAGGTAAGCAGAATCGGAGTTAAGGCTTGTAGGCCTGTTGAAGCGGTAATTGTTCCACGACAGGCCGATACCTGTCAGCATACCCCATTCCTGGTTTTTGCTGAGGGCAATATTCTGTTCATATATGTTCATGTTCACCTGTATGGATTTTTCCATCCGCAGGTCCATGTATTCATCTTCCGGGCGGAAATTCATATCAAAATCTTTGGTAAGGTATCCATTTACACCCAGCTCAAAACCGGCCCAGTGTCCGTTGAACTTACGTAGTTTGATCTTGCACCATCTCACATTGCCATCATCACTAACGGTCAGCCTTCTGTTGCCAATGGTGACCTTCGTGCTGTCATTGTCGATCACCTCGACCCTGATACCTGCAATTTTCACTTTTGTTGTATCACCGTAGTCGGTGGTATATACTCTGACATGCTCGTTCTCGCCGATAACTTCACCGGAAACAATTGTAAGTGTTTCCGGTTTGCCGGTCAGGTCAATGGATCCTGCCCCGCTGGTATTTGAAACCACTTCCGTGGAAGCATTTACACTCGCTGAGCCTGCACCGCTTACCGTAGCCCTGGTAACCTTGGTGTCCATGCCTGCCGCCATCAGATCGCTTGCACCACTGACACTTGTCGTATGCCTGGGGGCTTCGCCGGTCAGGATCAGTGATGCTGCTCCTGATACGTCGCTATTTACCTCATCATAGTATACTTCAAGTTTTGTATCGGATGCCCCGCTGGCGTTGATCCGAAGGAGGCTTCCCTGCAGTTGTGTCAGGCCTTTAAGGCTGGCAGCCCCATGGATGTCAATACTATTTACTTCCGGAGTGGTGACATACACAACCAACCTGTCGGATCTCTTAATTCCCTTTGAGGATATCTCCAGGATACCATTGTGTACTTCTGTGATTACCTTATCAATATTATTTGATTCTGTCTCGACCACTAGCTTGGTGGCATCAGCCTGGCTGAGAAAAATGTCAAAAGCACCCCCGGCATCAATACCGGTGAATGCACTCACCTCCCTTACTTCTTTTGCAATGTTTTCCTGTGCCTGAACAGGCCCTGAGGATAATATAAACGCCCCTGCCAGGAGCATGATAACCAATCGTAAACTTATCTTTTTCATGATTTATGTTTTAAGTGTTTTCAGTGGGACGTATAGGTGGGTTGAATTGTTACACATTTATTAAACCGGTGTGGGGTGTGGGGTGTGGGGTGTGGGGTGTGGGGTTTGAGGTATGGGGTTTGAGGTTTGGGGTTTGGGGTTTGAGGTTTGAGGTTTGGGGCATTGAAGCGCAGTTACTATGTGACTTTGAGAAAGGGGCGAAGTGCAAAATTGTACATGAAAAATGGCCCATGCAAAATGGTACATGAAGCTAAAACGGCTATTCCTCAACAACAATCAGCCCTTTCACATTCCCTTTATCATTGTAATCGCGAACAACAGTGTAATCGTGATCGCCCAGGGCATTCACACTTTTTACACCCAGTTCGGCGATATACCAGAAAGAGAAGCCTTCAGACGAACCGGTTTCTGATTGTTTATTATCACTTTCGAAGGGGGCTTTTACCCTGCCAAACATACCGGAAAAGATCTTTCCCATGAGGGTTTTTCCTTTCGACTCCTCAATCACTGCCAGGACTTCATGATCATTGTTCAATAGGGTGAAATCTGTTGTTCTCGGATACATAGGCATATTTGAAGATGCCAGGCTGGCCGAAATAGTTAACATATCCGGATTATTACTTTTTATTCGGCTCAGTTGAACCACTTCCCTTTGTGCAGATTGTATCTGTACAGTTTCCTGGTCTCTCAAAGTTAACCTGGCAGGAAGGATATTGCCGAATTCAAGATCCGGTGACACTCTTTCAAGTTTAGCGAGATCATGGCGTAGCCGTTCGTGATTGACGTCCTGATTGAAAACAAGCCACGCACCGACACTGATCAGTAGCAGAATGATAGCGGCAGCTGCGTATTGCAGGGATACGGGAATGATCGCGACCCTCTTCTTCAGGGATTCAGGGTCCGGATAAACAACATCCCGATCAGCTTGCAACCTTGTTCTGGAGTAGATCGCTGCCAGACCGGATGGAGTATCGGACGAAGCTGCATCGCCTTCAAACAGGGCAATGGCTTTTTCATTTTCCAGGGTGATACCAGTCTTTTCTGAACGCTTGATAGATGATTTATGCTTAAATGCAATATCAAGATCCGGTTTCAAAACCATATCCTCATTTGATTCCCCGTTATGTTGCTTTATGGCCATCTATATTACATGTTCAGGGCTTACAATATAATTCTTCAGGTAAACTCTTGCCCTGTATAAATATACTTTTACCTGTGATTCATTCAGTCCCGTTATCTCGCCGATCTCATGGTATGAATATCCTTCATAATCCCTGAGCAGGACCACCGACCTTTGCACTTCATTCAACTTTGCAAGCGCTTCATCAAGAATTTCCTTGAGGTCGGAATAATCACGAAATGTTTCGTTGCTCGTTTCCGGGATATCCTCAATGCTGCCTGAATGCCGGTTCTTCCTGATATGATCGATCATCGTATGATAAGCGGTTGTGAACAGGTATGATTTTGCTTTTCCGGGGTTCAGCTTCTTATGATTTACCCAGAGTTTTTCAAAGGCATCCTGTACAACATCCTGCGCATCATGCTCATCCTTAAGGTTTTTCAGTATAAACCTGTAAACCCCATCAGCATGCTGATCAACACAGTTATTATATTCCCTGGTAGTCATTGATCCAATAATCCCAATATCCTGATTTGTAATAGGACGGATTGGGTTGGATAAAGTTACACTTTATTAAAATTCAAACTACAAAATCCAAATTTCAAAAAAAGTTCAAACTTCAAAATCCAAACTTCAAATAAAGTTCAAACTTCAGAATTCAAACTTCAAATAAAGTTCAAACTACAAACTTCAAACCAAAATAAAATCCAAATCTCAAACTTTAAACTTCAAATAAATTTTACATTTTACAACTTCTTTCGTGACAATTATTAAAAATGGGTATTAATAAGTGTGGAGTTATTGTAATAGATAAACAGAAATAAGATGGTTGATCTGAAAGAAAGGACTTTTAATTATGCCGTTAATGTGAGACGGTTTGTGAAATCATTGAAATCCGATCGGTTAAATCAGGATGATTTCGTTCAATTGATTAGATCGTCAGGTTCGGTTGGAGCAAATTTTATTGAAGCAATTGAAAGCTTGAGTAAGAAAGATTTTCTATATCGTTTAAAGATTTGTCTGAAAGAGGCTAAAGAAAGCCGATATTGGTTGAAAATTGTCGAGAAAACAAGTAACTCTGTTCCAAATGAAGAAATATCTATTCTTATTCAGGAGTCAAAAGAACTCATCAGGATCTTTTCGTCAATAATCCATAAACATCAGAAGTAGCAAAAATTCTAACGGGTTTTGAGTTTTTTTGAATTTTGTAATTTGTAATTTGAAGTTTAACAGGCTAATCTA
>DAOVZP010000128.1 GCA_030635045.1 Bacteroidota bacterium
GGTCTTTTGGTGATCGTGAAAAACGATGATCGCCCCCGGCCGGGTGTATTTCCAGGTCTTCTCCAGGCAGGATCCCTGATCTACTCCGGCATCGTAATCTCTGCTCAGCACGGTCCACATGATGATGTTGTATTGATCTCTTAAGGCTTTGTGCTGCGAGGGCTTCATTTTTCCGTAAGGTGGGCGGAAGAGGGTGCTTTTTACCACCTTGCTGCACTTTTCCACGTTTGCGACATACTTTTTGGTTTCTGTTTCCCACCCCTTGAGGTGGTTGTAGCCATGGTTTCCCACCGCATGGCCGGCAGAGAGGATCATTTGATAGATATCGGGGTGCTTATCCACATTTTCCCCAACACAGAAGAAAGTACCTTTCGCATCATATTGTTTAAGTATATCCAGGATGATCGGAGTGGTCACAGGATCGGGTCCGTCGTCGAAGGTGAGGTAAAGCTCATTGCCATCGGTGGGGATGTCCCATGTGAGGCCCTTCCCGCCCAGCATCCTGAGCCAGTATGGAGTGTTGAAAAGCACCTTGCCTCCCTAATATCCCATCTGCCTGACGTAGATGTCGTAATAGTCGTTGAACAGCTGTTCGGCCTTGTCTTCCATCTCCGTCTGCCGGTTATTGCGTGCAGTTTCTTTCACCTCGTGGGCCATGGAGAGGTAGTGCTTGCGCATGTCATCCACCATCAGGGCCTTTTTCCCTTCAAAGCGGAAGTAATACCCAAGGTTCTGTTCAGTTACAGTGTACATCCCTTCCAGGATCTCCAGGCCTTTGTCTGTTGCACCTGCTTTGAGGTATGCATCGGCAAGGCCCAGGGTAAAATAGTTGTATGGGATACTTTCCCTCGGGACCAGTTCCATAGCCTTGTCGCAGACTATGATGGCAGAGTCCATCTTGCCTTCTTTCACCAGTTCCAGGGCCAGGCGGCCGTATATATTCCGAAGGCTCATCGACATGCGGAGGTTGTCTTCGGAAAGGTATACATCCGGGTCTTCCATCCCTGATCCGAACTTGTTCACGAGGTTGTCATAGAGGATGCCGGTGTTGATCCTTCCCAGATCCTGTCCACGTGTATTGCTTGTCTTTATGGGCAGAAGGCGGTATGCCATTCCTTCCACCTGGAAGTAGTCCTTCAGGCCGATATAAGCATCATTGCCCGTGGTGGTAGCAAAATACACCGGGCGCTCCCAGTTGTTGGTCGCCAGGAAGTCCATCAGGATGACATTGTTACGCTGTAATCCCCAACGGTTCAGGGTCCAGGTGATGGGCGTAATATAGCTTGCCAGCTCCGGCGGCACTGTGCCGTTATTCACAACAGTGGCCGAGTCGGCAGTCAGCATGAATTTCTTGGTGGGGAAATAGTCGATGGTCATGCCGTCGCGGGTGAACTGCAGCCGGCTTTCGTCCTGTTGTATGATGTCGAACAAGGCCTTCACATCAACAAAATCCTTGATATTATCGTTTTCGATGATGTAAACCACATCGCGTGTGCCCTGCCGGTACTGGTCCTGGCTGAGCGAGATCGGCATAGGATCCGAGTCGTAGGCTTTGCGCACCATCTGGTCCACATACCAGTCGCCATTGAGCAGGCTGAGGTTGCAAACACGCACATCGGTGCGGATGCCTTCCACTTCCTGGGCGTACCACAGGGGGAATGTGTCGTTATCGCCATTGGTGAAGAGCACTGCGTTGGGGGCACAGGAATTGAGGTAGTTCTTGGCCATATCAAGGGCCGTATAGCGTCCCGCCCTGTTGTGGTCGTCCCAGCCCTGTGCTACCATAATGAGGGGCACGATCATGCAAACGGCCGTGGAGGCGATGGCAGATGTCTTCAGGTCCACAAATTTCCTGAGCTGCTCGTAGAGTGCGAGCACACCCAGCCCTATCCAGATGGCAAAGGCAAAGAAAGATGCCGCATAGGCGTAATCCCGCTCCCTCGGCTGTGGAGAATGCTGGTTGAGGTAAATGGTGATAGCCATCCCGGTCATCAGGAAGAGCAGTGCCACCACCCAGCCGTCACGGGAACTGCGCCGGAAATGAAATACCAGCCCGATGATGCCGAGTATCATAGGGAGGAAATAAAATTTATTGCGGGCATCGTTTTTGAAGTTATCCGGCAGCCCTGTCTGCGGCCCCAGCCTTGCTTCATCAAGAAAGGTGATGCCGCTGATCCAGTTGCCGTTGATGAGGTTGCCATAGCCACCCTGCAGGTCGTTCTGCCTGCCGGTAAAATTCCACATGAAGTAGCGCCAGTACATATGGCCGAGCTGGTAACGGAAGAAGTACTGCAGGTTCTCACCGAAGGTGGGTATCTTCTCGCTATCCGGGTCGTTGCTGATCCCGGCCCAGTTCTTATAATCGTTAATGTAACGCTGCTCGGTGTTGTTCCACATACGTGGGAAGATGGTCATATGCCTGGGATCGTACACCGACACAGTACCTTTTTTCTTGTCGATGATAACATATTCCCCGGCCCTGTTGTCGCGGCGGTAAACAGGATTACCATCTTTGCGTTCTATCACCTCGGCATTATAATATTGTCCGTAAATTTTCGGCCAGTCGCCATATTGCTCACGGTTGAGGTACGACAGCAGGCTGATGGCATCCTTGGGGCTGTTCTCGTTGATGGGTGTGGCCGCATTGGAGCGAATGATCAGCATGATAAAAGAGGAGTAGCCGATGAGGAGGAACACTATCGACAGTATGATAGTGTTCTGCATAGCACCCTTTGTGCGGGTGAACCAGAACATGGCCGCCACGGCGCCGACCACGATAAGCCGGATGAGGAATGAGCCTGCGGAGGATGACTCCAGCAGTATGAGCAGGGCCATGATGCCGCCCAGCACATACACCAGGATAAGCATGGAGGGTATCTTGCGGCGGTTATAGAGTATGCCGGCTGCCAGCAGCCCGATGAGCAGCAGGGCAAAGAATACCGTTCCGGTGTGGAAGGGCAGACCGAGGCTGTTCACGAACAGAAGCTCGGTGGTGGCAAAAAGCTTGACCACCTCGGGGATGATGCCGTACATTACCGCGGACAGGATCACGATGCTGGCTCCGAAGGCGATGATAGCACCCTTGCGTGTGGGGTTAAATCTTTTGTAATAGTATACCAGGGTGATGGCCGGGATGGCCAGCAGGTTGAGCAGGTGTACCCCGATGGAAAGGCCCATGAGGTATGCTATGAGGATCAGCCAGCGGTCGGAATGCTTTTCGTCCGATATACGTTCCCACTTGAGGATGGCCCAGAATACAATGGCCGTAAAGAATGAAGACATGGCATACACCTCGCCTTCAACAGCTGAGAACCAGAATGAATCAGAAAAGGTATAGGCCAGTGAGCCTACGATGCCGGCACCATAGATGGCAAACATATGTCCGCGTTGCAGCTCTTTTCCTTTCTCATAGAGTTTCCTTGCCAGCATCACGATGCTCCAGTACAGGAAGAGGATGGTGAAGGAGGAGGAGAGTGCCGACATGGTGTTCACCATGCGGGCTACCAGGGCAGTGTCGCCAAAGGCAAAAAGGCTGAAGAAGCGCCCCAGTAGCTGAAACAGCGGTGCTCCCGGCGGGTGGCCGACCTGCAGCTTATAGGCCGTGGCAATGTACTCCCCACAGTCCCAGAAGCTGGCCGTGGGCTCAGAAGTGATGATATACACCATCGACGCCAGAAGAAATATGAGCCATCCGATGATGTTATTGAGCTTGTTGAAGTAATTCATTCGTTGGAGGTATTTATTTAGGGTGGTAAAGATAGCAAAATTCGCACTTCGCCATTTACTATAAGTGTTGAGGGTTGAGGGTTGAGTGTTGAGTTAGTGATTAGTTTTAGAGTTGCTACTTACTTTTAACTCAAACTCTTTTGCGCTGTCTTAACTATTGCTGTTGTGATATTGATAATATTGATAATTTCTTCCTTAAAATATGTTAGGTCGTACTGGACTATTTTACTTTGATCTAACAACTTAAGCCAATATTGTGTTTCCCGGGCTTCTTTTGAAGCAATTGACATTTTATAAGCAAAATCTCTTTTACTAAATGCAGCAGATGCTTCATGAACATTTGCTCCAATACTAGTAGCACTTCTTAATAATTGTTTGGATATAATGTACTCATTATCAATTTGTAATTGGTTAAAGAGTTCAATGATTTTCAATGAGAACTGAAAAGTTCTATCAAGAATTTTTGGCTTGTCCATGCTAATAAGATTGTTCTACTTATTAATACCCATTTTGAGAAAATGTCGCACTAAAAGCAGAATAATCTTCCTAGCTAATCACTTAAAACTTATAACTAACTCAACACTCAACACTCAACACTCAACCCTTTTTAAGATTGTTGATAGCAGAAACTTTACTAATTTTGAAAAAAATATCAAAAAGATGTATAAGTTAATTTTACTCCGCCACGGCCAATCCGAATGGAACAAAGAAAACCGCTTTACCGGATGGAAAGATGTCGGGCTCTCGGAGCAGGGTGTGGAGGAGGCCAAGAAGGCCGGGATAGTATTAAAAGAAAATGGCATAAGCCCAAAGGTGGCCTTCACCTCATACCTCAACAGGGCGATTAAAACCCTCTGGCTGGCGTTGGAGCGCATGGACCTCATGTGGATTCCGGTGCACCGTAGCTGGAGGCTCAACGAGAAGCATTATGGAATGCTGCAGGGACTGAACAAGGCGGAAACCGCCCAAAAGTACGGCGATGAGCAGGTACTGCTGTGGCGAAGAAGTTTCGACGTGCCACCACCACCCATAGAAGAAGACAACCCGCTGAATGCGAAGTTCGACCCGCGCTATGCCGGACTCGACGATAAAGATATCCCTCGCACAGAAAGCCTCAAGGAGGTGATCGGCAGGATGGTGCCGTACTGGAACGAAGAGATCAGGCCTTCCCTGAAAGAAAATGGAGAGGTGCTGGTAGCTGCCCACGGCAACAGCCTGCGCGCAGTGGTCATGTACCTCAAGAACATGAGCGAAGACGAGATACTGACGTTCAACATCCCCACCGGGATCCCGTATATATTTGAGTTCGACGACGACATGAACTACGTAAAGGACTACTTTATCGGCGATCCGGAGGAGATTAAGAAGCTGATGGAGCAGGTGGCGAATCAAGCGAAAAAGTCATAAATGACTTTTTAAACCCTAAATTCTAAACTCTAAATCCTAAACAAATAGAAAATTCAAATGCTCAAATGTTTCAAACAAATGACTGAACCGTTTCCGTATTTGGGATTTGGGAAATTTGAGCTTATTTAGAATTTAGGATTTAGAGCTTAGGGTTTTAATGTAAATAATAAGCACAAGATTTAAATATGCACAAAACCTGGGTTATTCCCGACATTCACGGCTGCAGTAAAACCCTGCGTGCGTTGTTCGACTATTATATCAGCCCGTCGAAAGAGGATGAGCTGTATTTTCTCGGCGACTATATCGATCGCGGGCCGGATTCAAAAGGCGTGATCGACTATATCATGGGCTTGCAGAGACAGGGCTTTCGGGTGCATTTGCTCAAGGGCAACCACGAGGAGACTTGCATAAATGCCTGTGAGGAGGAGAAGGAGTTGAAAAGTATTCTGGGTATCCGTCGGCGAAATGTAACCAAGGCTGCCTGGAAACAGTATGGCGGCAAAGAGACAATGCAGAGCTTCGGTATCAGCAACCTTAACCACATACCACAAAGGTATATCGACTGGATGGATCGTACGTCGGTATA